>NZ_JBSKHQ010000023.1:0-78636 GCF_057128665.1 Zestomonas ipomoeae | reverse complement strand
AGGAGAACCCGAGCGGCCTGCCTGCACGAGCCACTTGGCCGGACTCGCAGACGCGTAGCTCCCCGTCATACCGGCGAGGGCTGGTACCCAGGAGCCGGCAGCGCAGGACCGTCCGAGCCGCCCCACTGGGCCCCGGCCTTCGCCGGGGAGACGGGCTTGGAGGAACGGAGTAACAGGTGATGGACCGATGCTGCCTGCCTGCACGAGCCACCTGGCTGGACTCGCAGACGCGTAGCTCCCCGTCATACCGGCGAAGGCCGGTACCCAGGAGCAGGCTACGCAGGACCGTCCGAGCAGCCCCACTGGGCCCCGGCCTTCGCCGGGGAGACGGGATTGGAGGAACGGAGTAACAGGAGGTGGACCGACGCTGCCTGCATGCACGAGCCACCCGGCTGAACTCGCAGCCACATACTCCCCTGTCATACCGGCGAAGGCCGGTACCCAGGGGCCGGCTACGCAGGACCGTCCGAGCCGCCCCACTGGACCCCGGCCTTCGCCGGGGAGACGGGACTGGAGGAACGGAGTAACAGGAGGTGGGCCGATACAGCCTGCGTGCACGAGCCACTTAGCTGAACCCGCAGCCGCATAGCCCCGCGTCATACCGGCGAAGGCCAGTACCCAGGAGCCGGCAGCGCAGGACCGTCCGAGCCGCACCGCTGGGCCCCGGCCTTCGCCGGGGAGACGGGTTAGAGGAACGGAGTAACAGGAAGTGGACCGATACAGCCTGCGTGCACGAGCCACTTAGCTGAACTCGCAGCCGCATAGTCCCCCGTCATACCGGCGAAGGCCGGTACCCAGGGGCCGGCTACGCAGAGCACGCCGGGAAGCGAGATAGGAACAGGCAGCAACGCCGGCCGGAGCTGTCCACCGGCAGATCAACCACCAGCCCATTCGGCACCCAGAAACAAGGAGAACAACAATGACTCGGATCGCCTTTCTCGGCCTCGGCCACATGGGCCTGCCCATGGCCCGCAACTTGCTCAAGGCCGGCTTTCAGCTCACCGCGTTCGATCTGGTGCGCAGCGCCGTGGACGAACTCGCGGCTGAGGGCGCGCAGCCCGCCGCTAGCGCTCGCGATGCCGTGCAGGGCGCCAGCGTGGTGATCAGCATGCTGCCGGCCAGTCGCCATGTGGAAGGGTTGTACCTCGGCGACGAGGGCCTGCTCACTGCAATCGCCCCCGGCACCCTGGTGCTCGAATGCTCCACCATCGCCCCCGAGTCGGCGCGCAAGGTGCACCAGACGGCGAGCGCGCGCGGCATCGAGCTACTCGACGCACCGGTCTCCGGCGGCACCGCTGGCGCGGCGGCCGGCACCCTGACGTTCATGGTCGGCGGCGAGGCGCAGGCGCTGGAGAAGGCGCGGCCGTTCCTGCAGGCCATGGGCAAGAACATCTTCCACGCCGGCCCGGACGGCGCCGGCCAGGTGGCCAAGGTCTGCAACAACCAGGTGCTCGCCGTGCAGATGATCGCCACCGCCGAAGCCATGGCCCTGGGCGTGGCCAATGGGCTGGACCCGGCCGTGCTGGCCGAGATCATGCGCCAGAGCTCCGGCGGCAACTGGGTACTGGAGAAGTACAACCCCTGGCCGGGGGTGATGGAGAACGCCCCGGCGTCCAAGGGTTACTCCGGCGGCTTCATGGCCGAGCTGATGGCCAAGGACCTGGGCCTGGCCCAGGAGGCGGCGCAGGTCACCACCAGCAGCACGCCGATGGGCGCCCTGGCCCTGCAGCTCTACCGCCTGCTGCTCAAGCAGGGCAAGGGCAAGCAAGATTTCTCCGTGGTGCAGCAGTTGTTTATCGAATGAGGCGCGGCCCGTAGCGCTCCGGCACCAGGCAGGAGCGCTACGGGCACACCCGCGTCAGCGCAGGGTCAGCCCGAACTCCTCGTCGGCGAAGTCGAAGCAGGCGAGAAAGGTCTTGATATCCAGCAGGTTGCCGTCGACCTGCACATCTCCCAGCAACATGCCTTTGAGCAGCCCGCCTTCGCCCGTCAGCAGGGTCTCCATGAAGCGCTTCTCCATGGTCAGCTTGAGCGTGGTCCCTTCGGGGATGCCCGGGTGCAGCTGGGCCACGCCCCGGCGCACTTCCAGCGCCCATTGCTCGCCGACGTCGGGGAAATCGAACCCCAGGGTCAGCGCCACGTCGCCAGCCTTTTCCGGGTCGATGCGGGTGATCCAGTTCTGCAGGAAGATCTGCGGGGTGAAGCTCTTGACCATGTCGCGGGACAGGAACACGCGGCGCAACTCCAGCGAGCGGTCACGGATGTCCTCGGGCTCCAGCTTGCCCTCCAGCTCCATGGCGCTCATCAGGTACCAGTTGCGCCAGTTGATGTTCATGCTGGCGTAGCCCAGCTTGCGGAAGCTGCGCGCCTTGATGTCCCGCGCCAGGGCGTCGCCGTGGTCGACGCGAATGGCATAGCCGGCCAGTTCCGCCGCCCACTGGTAGTCGCCTTTCAGGTAGGCATCGCCCGCCGCCAGCAGCAGCTTGTCACGGCCGCCCAGCAGTTCCATCAGGCGTTCGGCCTTGAGCTTGGGCGGGGTCGGGTCGAGGTCCACCGGGTCGCCCTGGAACCAGCCCAGGTAGCCGTTGTAGATCTGCCGCACGCTGTGCTTGACCGTGCCGTAGTACTCGCGCAGGTAGGGCGTGTAGCCGGCCAGGTGCGGCGGCAGCTTGACCTTCTCCACCAGCTCGTCGGGGGTCAGGCCCTTGTTCATCCAGCGCACGGTCTGGTCGTGGATATAGGCGATGCCGTCGCGGGTCATGCGCAGGACCTCCTCGACCTTGTCGCGCCCACTCACCGGCTGGCCGTGCAACGGCACCATGTAGTCTGCCCGCAGCCCGCGCAGCAGGTCGAGGCTGGCCACCCACTGCACCGGGTCGCGGAACTTGGTGCCGCGCAGCGTATGGATGTTCGGCAGGGTCGGGCCCTGGTCGACCTCGGCGCTGATCAGCACGCGGTTGTCCGGCAGGTACAGCACGATCTCGTCCGGCGCCTCGCTGGGCGCGTGCAGGAACTGCACCGGCAAGCCGGCGATGGTGGTATCCAGGCGATCCCGGAAGGTCACCGTGGGGGCGATGAACGTTGAAGGCTCGGCCCGTACCAGCGGGCCTATGCCGCCGTTCATGCCGTGGGTATCCGCCTCCGGCAGGAAGCTGCCAAAGCTGTAGGCCGAGCGCACGCCGAGGATCGGCCCGACCAGTGCGCCCTGGGTCACCACGTTCTGCAGCAGGGTCTCGTGGGCATAGATTTGCACCTCGCCGCGCTCCACCTGCTCGCGACTGGCGAACGCCTGCACGCCGTTGATGTGGTCCGGGTGGAAGTGGGTATAGACGATGGCCTTGACCGGCTTGTCGCTGACCTTGCGGAACTCGGCCATGATCTTGCGGGAATCGCTGACCGACTCGCCGGTGTCGACGATGATCAGGCCCTCCGGCGCCTCGATCATGGCGACGTTACCCAGTTGCCAACCGACCGCCGACCAGACGTTGTCGGCCACCGGGTAGAGCTTTTGGGCAAACACCTGGGTATGGGCGGCCAGTTCGGCATTGATACTCGGCTCGATGCGCTCCTCGGGCAGCGCGGCGACTGCAGCGAACGGCAAAGCGGCGGTCAGCAGCAGGCCACTCCAGCGGACAGGTCGTTTCATGGTCTCGACTCGTTGTTGTTATCGGTGCTGGCAGCCTCGCAAAGGCTGCGGGATACTTCCAATGCATTCGATTCCAAGCATTGATGCAGAGAACGCATGAACGATCTGCGCCAGCTCCGCCGCTTCGTCGCCCTTGCCGAGCACGGCCACTTCGCCCGCGCCGCCGAGGCGGTGCATCTCAGCCAGCCCGCGCTGAGCCGCAGCATCCAGGCGCTGGAAAGCCACCTGGGTTGCTCGCTGGTGGACCGCCACAGTCGCGGCATCAGCCTCACCGCCCACGGCCAGTTGGTGTTGGAGCACGCCCGCCGACTGCTGGCCGGCAGCCGGGCGCTGAGCAATGCCGTCAGCCAACTGGCCAACCTCGAAGCCGGCGAGCTGCGCTTGGGTGCCGGCCCCTACCCTGCGGCACGCCTGGTTCCGCAGGCGCTCGGGCGCCTGCTGCAACGCTATCCGCGCGTGCAAGTGAAGCTGGACATCGGCAACTGGCTGGACTTGCGCGACCGCCTGCTGGACGCCGCCATCGAACTGTTCGTGGCCGACGTGCGCGAACTGCACGGCGATCCGCACCTGCACATCGAGCCGTTGCAGGCCCACTCCGGCGTGCTGTTCTGCCGCCCCGGCCATCCGCTGCTGCAGCGCAGGGGCCTGCAGTTGGGCGATCTGCTCGACTATCCCCTGGCCGGCACCCAACTGCCGTTGGACGTGGAGCGCAGCCTGCGGGCAGCCAGCGGCCGCGACCAGCCATTGAGCGTGCAGTGCGACAATTTCCTGGTGCTCAAGCGCCTGGTGGCCGAGAGCGATGTGTTGAGCATGGCACCCTGGGACGTGATTGCCGACGACGTGCGGGCCGCCCAGTTGGTCGTGCTGCCTCTGGTGCCGGAGAGCCTGCAGCAGTCCGCCTACGGCCTGGTCAGCCGCGCCGGACACAGCCTTTCTCCGGCGGCGCAGGCGGTGGTCGAGGAACTTCGCCTGGCAGACCGGGATATCCCTGCCGCCTCGCCGAGCCCCGGTGCCCCGACCTGAAACGGGAAAGCCCGCTTTCGCGGGCTTCCTCAGTCTTTGCGATGGGCGCTCAGCAGCGTCCTTTCTTGGCCTGCCCCGGCGGGCAGTGCGGTGGACCGCCTGGGTCGCCGATATCCACGGCCAGGCCGGGCGTGCGCAGGCTGCAACCGGGCAGGCTGACCACTAGCAAGCCGGCGAGAAGCAAGGAACAGAAGGCTTTCATATCAGCAACTCCCCTTCATGCGATGCCCTGGCGGGCAGAAATGACCATCGTGACCGTGGTCGCCAACCCGGATGTGCACCGGCTCGCCGATCCGCGCATGCACCCCGGGGGCACTGAAGCTGCAACCACTCAGCAGCAACACGCCCAACATCACCACCATCAACTTGCGCATTGGAATACTCCTCGATTTCCGCAGGCCCTTGGCTTCGGGCCAGTTTGCTCCGGCACCCAGCGCGCCGCCAGCATATCGTTTAGACATCATGCGTAACCGCACATTCCGTAGCGGCAGCACGCCACCAGCGCACCGGAGAGATTCGCAAGGAGCGTCGCCAGCGCCCCCCTCTCCCTCCGGAAGAGGGTTGTCGTGAGGGGCCAGTGCCGGGCAGCAGGGGCCTTTCCGGAACGGAACATCGAACGACACAAAATTTGAAGTCGTGCAAAATCTTCCCGCGTGCGGCCCTTGGTGCCAAGGCGCTTTGCCGCTAGAGTGCCAGCACTCAGGAGGCGCCCAAGGGCGCTCGCAGTCGCAAGGATTCGCCATGTCTCTTACCCGCGATCAGGCCCAGCACAGGGCCGACGATATCCAGGCCTTCTACCGCGAAGTGGAGCGCCTGCATCAGGAACAGGCGCTGCTGCTCACTCCGGACCAACTGGATGGGCTCGCCGAACATCATCAGGTACTGCTGGACGGTTACCGCCAGCGCTTCGATATCGACCGCGACAACCAGTCCAGGCGCTTGTCGCTGAGCATGCGCGTCACCTCCTTCCTCGGTGCCCTGGCACTCGCGGCCAGCCTGCTGTTTCTCTTCTACCGCTTCTGGGGCCTGTTCGGCGAAACCGCCCAGGTCGGCATCCTGCTTGGCGCCTCCCTCGGCGGCCTGGCGCTGACCTGCTGGGTCCAGGGCCGCGACAGCTCCGGCTACTTCAGCAAGCTCGCAGCCATGCTGGCCTTCGCTGCGTTCGCGCTGAACATCGTCATGCTCGGGCAGATCTTCAATATCACCCCCTCGGACAAGGCCCTGCTGCCCTGGGCCGCCTACGCCCTGCTGCTCGCCTACCTGTGCGAGGCACGCCTGCTGCTGGCTGCCGGGCTGGTCTGCCTGCTGGCCTTCATCGCCGCACGGGTCGGCACCTGGAGCGGCCTCTACTGGCTGAGCATGGGCGAGCGCCCGGAGAACTTCCTGCCGGCGGCGGTGCTGATCTTCCTCGTGCCGCAATGGCTTTCGCAGCGGCGCTTCAGCGGTTTTGCCGCCACCTATCGTGTATTCGGCCTGCTCGCGCTGTTCCTGCCGATACTGGTACTGGCCAACTGGGGACAGGCCAGCTACCTGGCCTTCGCGCCGGAGCGGATCGAAGGCGGCTACCAGTTGCTGGGCTTCCTGCTCGCCGCCGCCACCATTTGGCTCGGCACCCGCCGTGACTGGCCGGAGACGGTCAATACCGGCCTGACCTTCTTCGTCATCTTCCTCTACACCAAGCTGTTCGACTGGTGGTGGGAGAGCATGCCCAAATACCTGTTCTTTCTCGTCTTGGGCCTGATCGCGATGCTGCTTCTGTTGATCCTGCGGCGCCTGCGCCTGCGCCACGGCCGCCAGGGAGGGGCATCCGCATGAAACGCAAACCGGCACTGCTGATCGGCTTCGCCCTGATCCTGCTGAGCAACGCCATCGCCCTCGGCGGCGTCTGGTACAACCGCAGCGGCGAACCGCAGAGCCGGCTGTCCCTCAGCCAGCGCGAAGCACCGCTTGTACAGCGGCGGCACACCGAGGAAGACAGCGGCGTCGCACTGCGCCTGGCCTGGCGCATGCCCAGCCAACTCAGCGGCCAGACCCGGCACGTCTACAAGCACCTCGACCAGGCGCAGATGCTGAAGCTCGGTTTTTCGCCGCCTGAAGAAGGGGGTACGCACAAGCGCCTGTCGAGCCGTGAAATCCTGGTGGTGCTGGAGTTCGACGGCCCCGCCTATGAACGAGAACTGCGCCATGTGCAGGAGCAGTTCGAGCAGGCGCAGAAAGCCGCCAGGGCGCACCCACGGGACAAGGCGCTGGCAGAGCGCCTGGACGAGACCCGCAAGACCTTCGAACAGGAGCGCGACAAGGCCAGCCGCCTGTTCGCGGTTGAGGTGGGACTGGACGCGCAAGCACTGCGCCAGCGCTTCCCGGATCGTCGACGCCACGCCATCGTGCGCGGCCAGGTACGCCCCTGGTATGACCAGCGCGATGGCGTGCTGAAGCTCAACGGCTCGCTGCAGCAGCTCAGCATCGAGCGCATCGATGTTCCCTTGCAGTGGCGCGAACAGTTCGCCGAAGCCGGGGCCGCCAGGCAAATGACGTACCGCGTGGAAGTCGCCTTCGGCCAACGGCTGGAACCCTGGATCGCCGCGGTACCGCGACTTGCCCGCTGAGCCTGCCGGCCAGCTGCATGACAGCACTGGTCGGTCGCCCTCCGGCGGCCTAACATGGCGCGACTCCGCCAGTGCCAATGGAACCGCTACATGCCCCTGCGCTTGCCCAAGACCACCTCCCTGCCCCTGGTGCTGTTGCTGCTGGTCCTGCTCGGCAGTGGCTTTCTGTCCACCTCGCTGGTGAGCTACTACGCCTCCCGGGAGTCGATTCGCGACCAGATCATCAACACCGAACTGCCGCTGACCTCGGATACTGTCTACTCGGAGATCCAGAAGGACCTGGTGCGCCCGGTACTGATCTCATCGATGATGGCCCGCGACACCTTCGTGCGCGACTGGGTGATGTCCGGTGAGCGCGACGTCGCGCAGATGACCCGCTACCTCAACGAGGTCATGAGCCACTACGGCGCCTTCACCGCCTTCTTCATCTCGGAAAGCAGCCGTACCTACTACCAGGCCAAGGGCGTGCTGAAGAAGGTCAACGAGCAGGAGCCGCGCGACGCCTGGTATTTCCGTGTGCGAGACATGCAGGAACCCTACGAAATCAACGTCGATTTCGACATGGCCAACCAGGACCGCCTGACCTTCTTCATCAACTACAAGGTATTCGACTACGAAGGCCGCTTTATCGGCGTCACCGGCGTAGGCCTGGCAGTCGACTCGGTGGTGCAACTGATCGACGCCTATCAGTTGCGCTACAACCGCAGCGTTTACTTCGTCGACACCAACGGGCGCATCAGCCTGACCGGTACCGCCGGCGGCCCCTGGGGCGCGCGGGCCGGGCAGACGCTGAGCGATATTCCCGGCCTGGAAGCCATGCTGAGCAGGTTGCCCAACCCCAAGAGCGGTAGCTATGAATACCAGGAAGAAGGCCGCAACCACTTTCTCAACGTGCGCTTCATCCCGGAGCTGAACTGGTACCTGTTCGTCGACAAGCACGAGAATGCCGCGCTGGCCGGGATACGCCACACGCTCTATCTCAACCTGCTGATCTGCGCCCTGATCACCGGTCTGGTGCTGGGCCTGGTCAGCCTGGCGGTCCATCGCTACCAGACGCGCATCCAGGCCCTGGCCATCACCGACTCGCTGACCGGCCTGCCCAACCGCCGGGGCTTCGACATCCTCGCCAGCCAGGCCCTGCACGAGGCGCAGCGCGAGCAGAGCCCGCTGTGTGCGCTGATGATCGACCTGGATCACTTCAAGGCGCTCAACGACAACCATGGCCACCTGGCCGGCGACGAGGTGCTGCGCGGTTTCGCCGGCCGCCTGGACGACAACCTGCGGCAATCCGACATCATCTGCCGCTGGGGTGGCGAAGAATTCATCGTTCTGCTCAAGGGCACCGACAGCGACGCCGCCCAACAGATCGCCGAGAAGCTGCGCAGCTACGCCGAGGAGGCCTGCTACCGCTTCGCCGACCAGGATCTGCACGTGACCATCAGCGTCGGCCTGACCGACCTGCGCCAGGACGACTCCCTGCACAACCTGCTGGCACGCGCCGACCGCGCGCTGTACCGCGCCAAACAGACCGGGCGTAACCGCGTCAGCCTGGATACCGCGCCCAGTTCCGGCCCGCACGCGGTGGGCAGCGCGTGACGGCGAATGCCGAGCGCTGCCCGCTTTGCGGCCAGCCCAACCGCTGCACCCAGGCCGACCCGGCCAGCGCCCACCTGCCCTGCTGGTGCTTCACGGCACAGGTCGACCCGGCCGCGCTGGAGCGTCTCCCGGCGCCGGCCCGCGGCGTTGCCTGCCTGTGCCCGACCTGCGCCCGCGCGGCCTCGGACGCGCCGCCGCCGGCACCGGATCCGTAACATGCCTGCGCCGTTCACCGCGCGGCGTCCCTGTGCTTTCCCAGGCCAGCGTCCCACCCATGCGTCTTGATCGATTCCTCAGCAACCTGCCGCGCTACAGCCGCCAGGACGTGCGCCTGCTGCTGCTCGCCCGCCGCGTGCGGGTGGACGGCCAGGTCGAAATCGACGGGCGTCGCGACGTGCGAGTATTCGACCGCATCGAGCTGGACGACGAGCTGCTCCAGGCCGGCCATTCGGCCCGCTATTTCATGCTGCACAAGCCGGCGGGCGTGGTCAGCGCCACCGAGCATGGCGAGCACTCCACCGTGCTCGATCTGCTCGACGAGCCGGACACGCATGAGCTGCACCTAGCCGGTCGCCTCGACCTGACCACCACCGGCCTGCTGCTGCTCACCAACGATGGCCAATGGTCGCGTCGGGTGACCCAGCCCAAGAGCCGGCTGGGCAAGACTTACTACGTCGAGACCGAACAGCCGATCGATCCCGGGTACATCGAGACCTTCGCCCAGGGCATCTACTTCGCCTACGAGAACCTCACCACCCTGCCTGCCGAGCTGGAAATTCTCTCCAGCCATAGCGCCCGCCTGACTCTGCATGAGGGCCGCTACCACCAGGTCAAGCGCATGTTCGGGTACTTCCGCAATCGGGTCACGCGGCTGCATCGCGAACGTGTGGGTTCGCTGGTTCTCGATCCGACCCTGGCAGCCGGCGAATATCGAGCCCTGAGTGCGGAAGAAATCGCCCTGTTCTAGTGGATACCGGCTTCTTCGCCGATCCAGCGGCCCGGTCGTTGGGCTTCGTCGCTACGCTCCTCAACCGCAGCCTACGGCCCACCTGCACGGCACCAATGTCAGGTAGGTTGGCGTTGAGCGCAGCGAAGCCCAACACGGAGCGCAACGCGCTCCCAAAGCCCCAAAGCCCCAAAGCCCAAGCTGGCGCACATAACGCATGCATTGGCCGATACGCGGCGCTAGTCAGCCGTCGGTGGGACCGTCCGGCAGAAGATACTGCAGCAGTTCAAATCAGTGCTTGCGGATTCGCCTCGGTCCTGCTTGAATCCAACCCATCGGTCCACATGTGACCCGATAGTCACAAGAACACTCTAAGAAAGTTTTTTTGCGGTCGACGGGACTGCCCTACCGAACGTTCGCCGAAGCCCGGTTGTCGTATCCGGTGCTCGCCTCGTCGGTTTCCCGACCGCAATGCCCGCCCAGAACAATAGTCGCCGGCCAGCCAGTAAAGGACCGGCATGGGCCTCGCTTTGCCAAGCATTTGCCACCTGCCCTGTAGCTCACGCCACGGTCTTTCCGCGCGCGTAAACCAGACTGCACGTCAGGAGACAAGGAACATGAGGCCAGAAACCACAGTACTGGATATTCAGGGGCAGTATCGGGTTTACACCGAGTTCTATCGCAGCGAATCCGCCGAGAAAACCATCGTTCTCGTCCACGGTTCGCTACAGACCACAGCGTCGTTCGCACATACCCTTCGCTATCTCTATCCGCGCTTCAACGTGGTGCTGTACGACCAGCCCTATGCCGGCTCGTCCAAACCCCACAATCGCCATGAGCGCCCCATCAGCAAGGAAGACGAAGCGCTGGTCCTGCTGGAACTGATCGAGCATTTCGCCGCGGACCATGTGCTGTCGTTTTCCTGGGGAGGCGCTGCCACCCTGCTGGCGCTGGCCCATCGGCCCAGGCGCATCGAGAAGGCGGTCATCAACTCGTTCACCGCTTGCATCAACGCGCCCATGCGCGACTACCTGGAAAACGGCCTGCGCCTTCTGCACGCCTGCGACCGCTACAACATCGGCAGCCTGATCAACAGCACCATCGGCAAGCATCTGCCGTCGCTGTTCAAGCGCTTCAACTATCGACACATCAGCAGCCTGGACCCGCACGAATACAAGCAGATGCACTTCCATGTCCGCGAGGTGCTGGAAGAAAACGCTCGGGACTACATCGCCTGCGCCAAGGCTGTCGAGATCCCGTTGCTGTTCGTCAACGGTGAGTGGGACGAATACACCTGCCCCGACGACGCCCGCCTGTTCGCCCAGCACGCGCGCCGGAGCCAGTTCAGCACCATTCGCAAGACCGGGCACTTCCTCGACCTGGAGCACAAGAGCGCCTGGCAGGATACGCGCCAAACCTTGCTGGACTTCCTGTTGACCGACCAACCGGCCGTGACGGCGCCCAGTACCTATGCGCAGCACAGCCATGCGTTGGTCGGATGAGGGTGCAGGTGCCAGCGGGCTATCGAGTGGGGTGGCGGGCATGGCCCGCTCCTGCGAAAAGCGGGCGGGGATGCCCTGTGGACGGATCGCTGGGGGTGCGGGGCTGGGTGAGAGGAAGCCCGGCCACAACGCTGGCGCGCCAGGCAAGGGCCGCCCGGTTCGCGGACAGTGCCCGCTCGGCCGGAGGCGGCCCTTGCCCGGTTCCTACTGGGCGGCCAGGTCCCCTTGCTGCCAGCGCTGTTCGCTGTTGGCCAGGGCGCTGGCGATGTCGCTCAACTTCGAGGATGGCAATTCCTTGGGTAGCGGGTCCATGCCGACGCTGGCGAACAACTGCCCATAGGCGTTGCGCAACTCGGCATAGGAGAGGTCGCGCCGCAGGTTGGCCTGCAGGGTGTTCAGCTCGCCCTGGATCAGCTCCAGCTCGCCGATGCCCTGTGCCTTGTGGCGGTTGCGCAGCTGCTCGGCAATCTGTCCATCCAGGCCGGCCAGTTGCTGGTTGGTGCGAAACTGGCGGACCGCCTCGTTGAAGTTGGCATTGGCCACGTAGAGCTGCGCCAGGATCGCCATCGACATGGCCTGCCGCCGCGCCACCACCACCTCTTCGTTGGCTTTGGCGACATCGATGGCCGCCGGTGCCGACAGCACGTTGAACAGGTTCCAGGTGACCTTCACGCCGTAGTCGGCCCAGCTCTGGTTGACCAGGAAGGAGTTGCTGTCGTAGTGCCCGCCGAGGGAGAACTCCAAGCCGGGCAGCAGGCGCAGCATGGCCTTGCGGGTTTCCGCCGCGCCGATGCGCGCCTGGTAGTCCTGCTCGCGCAGCTCCGGCCGGTTGGCCAGCGCCTGCTGTTCGAGGGCAGCCATGTCCACCTTGAGCTCCGGCAGCGGGTAGTCGTCCGGCGGCGCTGCCAGCTCGAACCGGGTGCCGATTGGCAGGTTGATCAGCGCCGCCAGTTCGGTCTTGGCCAGCGACAATGCGCGACGCTGGTCTTCGAGCTGGCGGGTCGCCTCGATCAGCCCCCGCTGATAGCTGAGCGCCTGCACCGGGTCGCCGATGCGCTGCTCGCTCATGCGCTGGCTGTTCTCGCGGGCCTGGTCGACCCGTGCCATCAGGCTGTCGATCTGCCCCAGCAGGCGCTCTGCGGCCAGCGCCCGCCAATAGGCCGAACGCACGTCCTGGATGATGGTGTGCAGCACCTTGCGCCGACGCTCCTGCACGATCAGGCGCTGGTCAGCCTGCTGCTTGGCGCTGACGTAGCTGACCCCGAAATCGAGCACGTTCCAGACCATCGTCAGGTCGGCGACATTGCGATCACGTTCCTGCGAGGTGGAGGGCTCCAGCGACTGGGTGCCAGTCTCGATGCTGCGGCTGCTGGACGCGCTGATGTTATTGCGGCCGACATAACCGGCTTCGGCGGCGATACGCGGCAACATGTCGAAGCTGGCGAGATCGATCTGGCGCTGGGCCAGAGCCTCTTCCATTACCTTCAAACGGGCTTCGAGATTGTACTTGACCGCCCGCGCCATGGCCTCATGCAAGGTCAGGGCTCCGCTGAGCGGCTCCTGCCCCTTGAACATGTCCGCCAGGTCGGCCTTGGCCCGCTGCTCGCTGACACTCCGCTCGATCGGCTGGCTGGTCACCGCGCAACCGCCAATCGCCAGCGCCAGCAAGCTGGCGCCGAATACCTGATAGCTCTTCTTCATCCTTGGGCCGCCCCCTTAGTCACGGCTCGTCTTTCTTATAGTCAATCTTCGCTCAGGCCTGCGGCTCGGCTTCGCCAAGCGCCCCCAGGGCCCAGGCCAACTCGCGGAGCTGGCGCTGTTCGTATTGATGCTGATCGTGCAACTGATGACCCAGGCTGGGCGCCCCGAAGATTCCCCGCAGGCCCTCGTCGACATCGCCCAGCCCACCCTGGCGGTTACCCAGAAGGCTGGTCGCCTCGCCCTGCGGCACCTCGTTGCTGAAGACTCCACCCAGGGTAGTGGTTCCGAAGACACCGCCATCGCCCCCGCCGAAACCAAGGAAGCCAACCCCGCTGCCATTGCCGCCCGACACATCGCTGCTGGCGAATACCTGGGCGAGGAAGCTCGGTGCCAGTGCCCCGTTGTGCACGAAGATCCTGCCCACCGGCGGCACACCGCTGCCCAGGCTCGGCGGCTCGAACAGGGGCGGCGGCACCAGCGGCGGCATGAGTGCCGGCGGCGGTGGCAGCGAGGTGGGCGGCAGGGGCGGCGGCGGCGTCACGATCGGCGGCGGCGGCGGGGTCACGCGGAACTCCGGGTCGCCGCCATCGATGATGACCGGCGCCGGCGCGTTCACCTTAACGCCGGTCGTCGGCGGCGTGCCCACCAGGGTCGGAGTGGCATCGTTGCCGAGGCTGTCGCGCAGCGAACCGCCGTTGGCCTGCACGGTGCCGCCAACCGCAATGCCGGTCAGGTCGATCTGGCCGGGCGCGACGACGTAGCGGAAGGTCAGGGTATTGCTGCCGGAACCTGCCACATAGTTGGCATAGGCCGTGCCGCCGGTATCCAGGCTGATGGCGATGCGCGGGGTACCGCCGCTGGTATCGACCGTCACGGCGTCGTCGAAGGTGACGGTGAATTCCAGCGCCTGCCCGGCGACGTACACGGCGTCGGCAGGAACACCAACCGCGGTGACCGCCGGGCCGGTGTTGTCCAGGGTGTAGACCTCGCCATTGAGGCCGGAGCCGAGGTCGTTGCCGGCCTGGTCGGTGATGCCGGTGGCCGCGGCATTCAGATCGAGCCGCAGGGTACCGTCGCCGGTGATCGAACCCACGGTCACCTGGTAGGTTTGCGCATTGATCTGGACGACGGACTGCACGACACCGCTGACCGTACCGGTGCCCACCAGCGTGAAGTCGGCGGTATCGACGCCGGTGACCGCCTCGCTGAAGGTCAGGGTGTAGCGCACGGAGTTGGCGGAGGTGGGCGTGGCATCCACCCGGACCAGACCGGACGGCGTCGGCGCCGTGGTATCCACCAGCACCCCGCTGGTCGCGCCAACCGAGTTCAACGTGAGGTTGAGGTTGTTGCCGGCCGCATCGCGAGTGGTGCCGCCGTTCAGGTCCAGGGCGCCGCCCACGGCGATGCCGTTGCTGTCGTTATCGCCGGCCTGCACCGTGTACTGGAAGACCAGCGCCGCACTGCCGGAGCCGGAGACGTAGGTCGCATAGCGAGTCACGCCGCCGATATCCAGCGCCAGTCGCGGCGTGCCTCCGCCGGTATTGACCAGCACCGTTTCGCTGGCATTGACCGTGAAGCTGAGCACGTCACCCTCGTTGTACGAACCGTTGGTCGGCACGGAGACCGAGGCCACGGTGGGCGCCACCGCATCCACCAGCACCCCGCTGGTCGAGCCGACACTGTTGAGCGTGGTGCCGGCATTGTTGCCCACCGCATCGCGCAGCGTCCCGCCCTGGAGGTCGAGCGCCCCGCCCACGGAGATGCCGTTGCTGTCCAACTGGCCGCTCTGAACGGTGTAGCGGAACACCAGCGCGCTGCTACCCGAACCGGACAGGTAGCTGGCGTAGACGGTGCCGCCGGTGTCCAGGGTAATGGCCAGGCGCGGTGTGCCGCCGGTGGTATCGACCACCACCGCCTCGCCGTAGTTGATGGTGAAGTCCAGGTTCTGCCCGGCGACATAGGTGCCGTTGGCGGGCACGCTGACCGACCCCACCGTAGGCGCCACGCCATCGACGACGATGTCGTGCTGGCCGGCGATCGAATTCGCCCCACCGGTAGTCGGCAGTGTCAGCACCGCATCGTCGTTGGTGGCGCTGCGAATGGTGGCGCCGTTCAGTGCCAGGGCGCCGGTCGACTGGTAGTCGAGGTCGGCATTCAGGTCCCCGGCCTGCACGGTGTAGCTGAAGGTCAGCGTGTTGCTGCCGGAGCCGGACACATAGGTTGCCTGGCGGTCGGTCGTGCCGGTCTCCAGCAGCAGCGTCGGGGAACCGCCGACAGTGTTCACCGTTACCGCCTGATCGAAGGTCATGGTCACGGTGATGGTGTCGCCGACCTTGTAGCCGCCATCCGGATTGCTGACATTCACCGACGTGACGCGCGGATTCAGGCTGTTGACGGTGATGGCGATGGTGTCGGTATCCGTCTGGTTGCCGCCCGAGCCGGAAAGCCCCAGGTCGTTGCTGACGATCTGCAGCGAAGCCGGGCCGTTGTAGCCCGCCGTCGGGCTGAATACCAAGCCGTTCAACGCGAGATTGATGTCGACAAGGCTGCCCTCGAAGGTCATGGTGCCGTCGGCGGTGCCGCTGCCGGTACTGAAACTCAACCCTGTGGTGCCCGACAAAGTGATCAGGCCATTGCTGGCGGTGAGTGTCACGCGAACCGTGCCGCCACCGGCGTCCACGTCGCTGACGGAGATCTGGTTGCCGTTGCCGCTGGAGAAAACCAGAGTGCTGTCCTGGTCCACCGCCTGGGCAGCGGGCACACCGTTCACCGGCGCATCGTTCACCGCAGTGACCGTCAGGGTCACCGTGGTGGAATCGCTCTGGGCGCCACCGCTGCCGGTATTGCCGCTGTCATTGATATCCACCGTCAGCACCACATTGCTGGTGGCGTTGAGTGCGGTCTGGAAGCTGACCCCACTGGCGGCGATGAAGGCATTGATATCGGCGATGCTGCCAGTCAGGGTCAGGCTACCGGTGCCGGAGCCTGCTACGGTGACCCCCGCGCCGCTAGTGGCCGTAAGGGTGCCCGATGGAACCGAGAAGGTGGCGGTAACGCTTGAACTGCCAGCATCCACGTCGC
This sequence comes from Zestomonas ipomoeae, assembly GCF_057128665.1. NCBI lineage: Bacteria > Pseudomonadati > Pseudomonadota > Gammaproteobacteria > Pseudomonadales > Pseudomonadaceae > Zestomonas > Zestomonas ipomoeae. The sequence goes on along the minus strand of NZ_JBSKHQ010000023.1, from coordinate 62,535 downwards.
TAAAGCTGATGCCGGTCAAGGCGGTGCTGACATCCTCGGTCACGCCGATGGACCCCGGCGCGGTAACGACCGGCGCATCGTTGACCGCACTCACCTGCAACGTGACGGTGTCGCTGTCGGTCTTCGCCCCGCCGCTGCCGGTGTTGCCGCCGTCGTCGATAGCCACCGTCAAGGTCACGTTCGCCGTGGCGTTGGCGGCCGTGGTGAAGGTCAGATTGCTGCCGGCGATGAAAGCGTTGATGTTGGCCACGGTACCGGTCAGGGTCAGCGCCGAACTGGTCCCGCCCACCGTGACCCCGCCGCCGCTGGAGGCGGAGAGCGTGCCGCTCGCCACCGTGAAGGTCGCCGTGACGCTGGCCCCGCCGGCGTCGGCATCGCTGAAGCTGATACCGGTGAGCGCGGTGGCCGTATCCTCGGATACGGCAATGTTGGCTGGCACAGTCACCACCGGCGCATCGTTGACCGCGGTGACGCTCACCTGCTTCGTTGCCGTATTGCTGTCGTCGCTGCCGTCGTTGACGGTGAAGCTGATGGTGCGGTTGGCGGTGGTGGGCGTGTCGGAACTGTTGCTGTAGGTGACGCTGCGCAGCGCGGCCTGCCATTGGGCGAGCGTGGCGGTGCCGCCGGCCGAGGTCAGGGTCAGCACGCCGGTGCCGGCGTTGTAGCTGGCGCTGATGTTGCCCATGGTGCTGCCGTCGTTGACGAACGCCAGCACGTCCTGGCCGCTGGCGAAATTGCCGGTGATGGCGACCGTGGCGCTGGCAGAGGTGGTGTTGTCCACGTCGCTCAGCGTCAAGCCGCTGTCGATTACCGTGGCACTGCCGTCCTCCGTGAAGGCACTGGTGCCGCCGGATGTCGTGACCACCGGCGCATCGTTCACGGGCGTGACCGTGACGCTGATGGTGCCGTCGGCCGGGCCGGTGTTGGCGGCATCGCGAATGCGCGTGGTGATGGTGAAGTTCTGGTCATTGTTCGCCGACGGGGTCAGGGCCACGGCAGCCAGGGCAGCGTTGACGTCGGCTACTGAGCCGGTAACCGTCCAGACGCCGGTACCGGCGTTGTAGGTCGAGGTGGCCGAGCCGAAGGTGCCGGTGGAAAGCGAGCCGGCCGCCGGGTCGGACAGCGTGAGCGTGGCGGTGATGGTGTCGCCGGTGTCCGGGTCGGTCACCACGATATCGTCCAGCGCCACGGAGCCACCGCCTTCGGTGGCGGCCTTGCTCTGGGTCAGGTTGGTGGCGGTGGGCGCATCGTTGACGCCGGTGACGGTGACGGTGATGGTGCCATCGGCCGGACCGGTATTGGCAGCATCGCGAATGCGCGTGGTGATGGTGAAGTTCTGGTCGTTATCGGCCGAGGGTGTCAGCGCCACGGCAGCCAATGCGGCGTTGACGTCGGTCACCGAGCCGGTCACCGTCCACACGCCGGTACCGGCGTTGTAGGTGGAGGTGGCCGAACCGAAAGTGCCGGTGGAGAGCGAGCCGGCCGCCGCATTGGACAGCGTGAGCGTGGCGGTGATGGTGTCGCCGGCATCCGCATCGGTCACCACGATGTCGTCCAGCGCCACCGCGCTGCCACCTTCGGTCGCAGCTTTGCTCTGGGTGAGGTTGGTCGCGGTCGGCGCACTGTTCGGGCTGTAGGTCGAATCGATGGTACCGGTGCCCGACAGGTTTTCCCCGCCGGTGTTGCCACCGGCACCCGCTGAGCCCGCGCCGTTACCGTTCACGGCATTGGAGCCACCGGCACCGCCCGCCCCGTAGTTGGTATTGTCCGTGCCGACCAGGTCGACACTGGCCAGCTCGTAATTCAGGGTACCCAGCACGTAGATGCCGCCCACGCCGAAGCCGCCGTTGGCGGCATTGACGTTGAGGCTCGACCCCGCACCGCCGCCGCCAGCCGCGAGGTTGTCGGTCACGCTCGTGCTGGCCATGTTCACCGTGGCGCCGGCGGCGATGTACAGGGCCCCGACGGCATTGCCGCCCCGGCCCACGGCTGTTGCGCCGGAGGCACCGGCACCCGCGCCGCCACCACCGATACTGATGCCACCGGTGCCGGCCGTTCCGCCGCTACCGCCCGCCGAAAAGCCGCCGGTCTGGGACCCACCCGCGCCGCCGACGGTGCTGCCTCCCTTGCCGGATTGGGCAGTGCCGGAGTAACTACCGCCGGTGCCGCCAACACCGCCGCCACCTACGCCGCCCGGATAGCTCGGTCCATAGGCACCGCCGTTACCGCCGCCGACACCACCGAAACCGCCGCCGCCGCCACCGCCGTAGCCGTAACTGCCGCCCGCGCCACCGCCATTGCCGCCACCGCCAGCCGCCCGGTTGCCGGTAATGGCCACGCCGGACAGCGTCAGCGTGCCGCCGCTCGCCCGAATGCCGCCCCCCAGGGCATCGCTGCCGTTCACGCTGTTGTAGGCGCCGCCGTTGCCACTGACGAGACCGTCGCGCACGGTGAGGTTGGAGATGGTGACATTGCCCGAACGAATCTCGAGCACGCGTCCGTAGTAATTCGCATCGAGGGAGAACCCGCCGCCGACGATTGCCAGTTCCTGGCCGTCGGTAATGTTGATATCGACGAAGGTGCGCCGGCTATCCGTGGCGCTGCTCAGCATGTCGCCGGTACCGGTCGCGCTGATATTGCCGAGGAAGGTGATGGTGTCGGCCACACCGTTGCTCGCCGAGGTGGAAAGCGCGGTACGCAATTCGCCGATGGTGCTGACGGAGAAGGTGGCGAGGTCGTGGTTATAGGCCTGCAACCTGGCATAGTCGAATACCGCAGAGGCACCTATGTCGCCGACGGCGATTTCCAGATCCCAGTTGCCGCCGCGCGCGCTGCTGCCGGTCGAGTCATTGGAGGCGGCAACGTCCGCACCGGTAGCGGCGGCGATGGCCTCGAGGAAGGCTTCGCCCTTGGCGCTCATGGCCACGTTGCAGCCGTACATGAGGATGTCGCCGTCCGACTTCAGAGCTGCGCCGATCTGGCCCAACTGGGCCGAGTAAGCCTCCAGGTTACCGCCCCACAAGGGCGAGTCGCCCAGGAGCAGGACGCCGTCGTCGCCGTGGGAAATGATATGGATCGCGTCGATGCCGGAGCGGTTGGCCAGGGCGTCGGCGATCTGCTGCACGCCGTTGCTGCCGGTGTCGATCAGGATCACTTCGGCAGATGGCGAGACCGCCTCGACGATCTTCTGGTAGTCGGGCACGCGCTTGTCGATGAACACCACATCCTTGCGCTCGCCAGCCTGGCCGCTAATCGCGGTATTGATCTGTGCGGCGAGATCCTGCCCGTGATCGGGGGCCGTCGCATCGGCCGGTGCCTCGGCCTGCTGCGCCTCGGCTGCCTGGACCGTTTCGGCCGCGTCGACGGCCATCGCGCCGTCGAACATCATGCGCGGCTCAAGCGACTGGATCAGCGAAGGCCGCTGTGCCGAATTCGCCTGGCCGTCCTTGCTACGCGACGGGTTACTACGATTTGTCCACCACATGATCGCCTCCGTGCAGCGCCGCCTCAGGCGCCGAAACGCTACTTCTGGTTATTCAGCACATCGCCCGCGTCACTCGGGCCGCGCCCGAATGACGTGGGCCGCACTACCGGCACCGTCATTCCAGAACGACAGGCTCGAATACTGCTCGAAAAGGTCCGGCGGCAGAATGGTCCGCCGGTCCTGGGCGGCAACCCGTGGCCGCACACGGTGCAGCCCGGCGAGCCCCAGCGCCTGGTCGAACTCCGGTGCGTCGTAGCTGACATTGTCGAAGTCATGCTCGAACCAGGGAGCCTCGATGAATTCATACACCAGGCGCAACACCTTCTCCGGTGCCTGCGCCAGCAGGTCGTAGTCGACGATCAGCAACGAACCAGCCTGCTCGCCGTAATAGGCTTCCTTCAGCGCCGACCAGGCGTAGCCCACCAGCCGATTGCGCTGGCCCAGGGTCTCAACGCGGCTATACACCGTGTTGCGCTCGGCGTCGTCGTTGAACAACCGGGTGTTCTCATAGGGATTGGCGCGGTACAGCCGTTCGAGGCTGTCCATCACCCAGGCCACGTTACGTACGCAGGCGATGACCCTGCTGGACGGGAACAGGTCGAGCAGCGCTGGCAACTTGGCGCTCCACATGCGGTTGGTATCGAACACCACCGACTTGTCGGCGTGGTCGGCGTAGTAACTGCGGAACAGCCCCTGCAACAAGCGGTGGCGTTGCTCCCGGTCGATCGTCGGGCCGAATTCGCTGCCGGCGCTGAACTGGCCGAGCATCGAGGAAAACAGACTGCCTACCGGGCTGGTCATGCCGGCATGGAAGCGCGGGTTCTGCCGCAGCAGAGCCGCCAGCAGCGTGGTCCCCGAACGGGGTAACCCGGAAATGAAATGGAACCTCTGTGACTCGCTCAAGACCACTCTCCAGAACCGCTTTGTCGCTGCCCGAAGGGTGGAAGCCCCCTCGGGCAGAATACCCGCCGTCAGTTACGCGACGGGAAAATACCCTGCAGGGCGATCACGAAGTTGATACCGATGTACGGGTCGCGCACCGAAAACGGCAGGCTGCCGCCCGCAACGCCGGACACCACGCCGGCCATCTGCACCGGGCTGCTCATTTCGGTGGACCAGATGGTCGCCTGTCCCTGGCCACCGCCGGAGGCGCCAAGCACGTTGTTGGTGGTGCTCGGCGTGGTCGTCGGGGTGGTCGCGACGCCTGCCACCTCCACGCTGGTGGGGTGGGTGTGCATCGGCATGTTGCTGGTCAACAGGGTCACGTTCTCGGTGCCGGACATCTCGCCCACCACGATATCGCTCAGCCCGCCGCCCTGCCCCGTTCCTACCGGGCTGCGGCCGCGCAGATCAGGCAGGCCGAAGGTGGTCTGGCCGTTGCCGCCATAGACGGTACCGAGCAAGGAAAACAGCGCGGTGTTCTGCGCGATCGACATGATCTGCCCCTGGCAGAACGCCCAGCCGCGCGGCGCGAAGTTGAAGCCGACCATACGGATCTCGCCGAGAAATGGTTCGCTCATACCTGAATCTCCTCATCGTTTTTATTGGAGCGGGCTTCCAACGACTGCCCGCGCGCTGTTTTGCCTGAACGGCAAGTCATTACGGTTACGCCTGGGCTTTCTCCCGATGGAACACCGCTTCAAGGCATGAGCGCCCATCGGCGTCAGGCCGCACCGGGGTCAGCAACAGGTCCCAGTCATCGGCATCCGGGCCCTGCAGTCGGTAGAGCGCCTGCGGCAAGGCCAGCCCATCGGGCAGCCGGAACAGCAGGGAGAAACATTCGTAGCGGGCATTCATCGGCACACGCTCCTCGACCTGCAGCAGCTCGACGTCCACGACATGCTGCGGGTCCAGTAGCAGGCGGAACGGCGAACCGCAGGCCTGGAGGAAGTACTCGTATGACTGCATCTGGTGCTCCTTAGTGCGCCGCAGACAGCCGCCGGGGCCGGGCAGCGACGGGTTTGTGCATTTTCAGGTAGACGCCGTTTTCCCCGATCACCTCGAAGCCCAGCCGCTGGTAGAGGCGCAAGGCGGGGTTGTCGCCCTCCACGTGCAAGCCGACGGCAAGTCCTTGCGCCTCGGCGCGGCTCAGCAGGTCGGAGACCAGCTTCGTACCCAGCCCTGCGCCCCGGCATTCGGGCAGCAGGGAGATATCGATGAGTTGCAGCGTGGTCTCGCCCCAGAACAGGTACAGCCGACCGATGGCCTGACCGGCGCGCTCGATGAGCCAGAATTCGCCGTCGGGAAAATGTTCCTGGTAGTAGCGATGCTGGAGCGTGAACTGCTGGGCGAGGAATTCGGCGATGGCGGCGGCAGGCCAACCACTGCGGACCATTTCCGCTTGCCGGGTGGAGGCATAGAGACGGCACAGGAACGGCTCGTCATCGGCTTCGATGGGGCGCAAACAGAGTGTGGAGTGGGTCATCGGATCAGCATCCCTGCACGTCTGGCCGTAGGCGGCGACAGTTTCATGGCGTCAGCCGGTTGCGTCGTTGCAAGCCTAGCCCATGCCGTCGAATTGTCCTACATCACAAAAATAATGGCGAAATGCCAAGCATTACGCAAAAAAAGATCAACGGCTGTCTGCGTCGGCCAGCCGGCCAAAGGCCACCTCAGAAGCCGCTTTCCCGCACGCCCAGCGCAACGGCACGTCGCCAGGCCGCGCCCAGCAAGGATTCTGGCCGGCCGTCCAGCACAACCACCCCGCGCACGGGCTGGGCTGGCAACCGGACGTCGGCGGCGGTCTCCAGGCGCACGGCGTACTGTGCCTGCACCGGTTTGCCCCGCTGCCGTTCGTCGCGTCGCACCGCAATGGGGCCCTGGTGGTCGGACGCCAGCGCTTCGATGTCCAGATACGGCACCCCGGTGGCCGCGACCTCAGCCAGGCGTACCGGTATGGCCGCACGCAGCGGATCGTCGGCGATGAACCGCCCTTCGCTGCCCCGGTCCACGCGCCAGAGCAGCTCCTCCGCGAGATAGCCGCGCAGGCGCACCTGGCGCTCGTCCACCACCCGCGCCAATGGCAATCGCGGTGGCACCCAGAGCCCCGGCAGCAGGTCGCGCGCCAGGTCACGCACGGCCCCGGCATGCGGCGCGCGCAACACCAACCGTGCACGCTGGGCAGCCAGGCCGCGATATTCGGCCAGGGCCTCGGCCAGCCGCTGATCGAGCACGCCGACGTCGGCCACCGTCTCGGCACGGCTCGCCTGCCGACGCAACTGCAGCTGCAGAATGCGAATCTCGCCGCGGATGATGCGTTGGCGGGCATCCAGGTCCGGCGACTCCAGCTCCATCAGCACCTCGCCCGCCTCCACCCACTGGCCGTCGCGCACATGCAGTGCCTTCAGTCGAGCCGATAGCGGTGCGTGCAGGGCGCTGCTGCGCGCCGCTTCGAGCAGTGCCGGCACCTCCACCCCGCTGCGCCAGGGCACCAGCAGCACAGCCATCAGCAGCAGGCCAGCTATCCCCAGCATGGCCACTCGCGACCGCCGGGCCTGGTCCCGGCGCGCCCACCACTCGGAAGCTTCCCGCGCGATCGGCAAGCCGATGAACCACAGCAGCTCGACCAACATCAGGAAGATGCCCAACAGTTTGAAAAACAGGTGATAGACCGCCAGGGCGATCCCGAGGAACAGCGCCGCCCGCCATAACCAGGAGCAGTAGCCCCACCAGAGCAATTTGCGTCGCACCGGCGCCGACAGCGGCTCGGGCGCCGGCTCGCCGTAGCCGAACAGCCACTCCCGCAGGCGCCAGCGGCACAGGGCGAAGGCGCGCCCCTGGAGGTTGTCGATGCCCCAAAGGTCGCTGAGCAGAAAGTAACCATCGAAGCGCATGAACGGGTTCAGGTTCACCGCCAGGGTGGTCAGCCAGGTCGCGCTGGCCAGCATGAACGCCGCCGTGCGCGCGGGCCCGTCCGGCAGCAGCGACCAGGCCAGCAGTGCCACGCAGGCCAGGACCAGCTCGGCGAGAATGCCACCGGCACCGATCAGCAGCCGTGAGCGCCGGTCGTTCACCCGCCAGGCATCGCTGACATCGGTATAGAACAGCGGCAGCAGCACCATGAACGCCAGGCCCATGCTCTGCACCCGGCAACCGGCGCGCTTGGCCATGTAGGCGTGGCCGAACTCATGGCACAGCTTGGCGAAGGTCAGCGCCACGCCGAACGCCAGCATGCCGCCCAAGCTGAACAGGTGGGGGAAGGTCGCCAGGAAACGCTGCCAGTCGCGAATGACCAGGAACACCCCGAGGCCGAGCACCAGCGGCAAGCCGATGCGCAGCAACCGTGCGCCATAGCGTTGCAGCCAGGGCCAGCTGCGATTGAGAAAGGCATCCGGCCGCCAGAGCGGAATCCGGAAGAACAGGTACTGATGCAGCGCCCGCTTGAGCAGGCCCTGCCGCTGGGCAGCCGCCTTGTGCGCATAGCTGGCGCGCTGCTCGGCGTCCGCCGCGGCTATCAGGTCGTTGCTGCGCAGGAATAGCAGCAGGTCGTGCAGGTCAGCCTCGGTCACCGGCACGCCCGGTTGCCCATTGGCAGCGGCCAGCACCCGCCCGGCGTCACCAAGACTCCAGTGGCGCAGCAGGCGCAGCGCAGCGCTGCCGAGCTTGAAATAGCGCCCTCGCAGCGGATCGGCCAGGGTCCACTGGGGCGCCCCATCCAGGGCCGGCGCGGCAGGCGACAGCTGCAGATCGGCGCGCAGGGCCGGCAACGGCATCTAGATACCCACCCGCTGACGCAGCGCGGCCAGCGGCCGGCGTAACACGTACAGCGCCAGCGGAACGCGATGACCGAAGAGCTTGGCGGTGCCGCGCAGGCCGATGCGCGGTGGCGCCTCGGTGAAACGGGCATCCAGTCGATACGCCAGCTGCCCGGCAGCGCTGGTCTGCGACTCGTAGGCGAGCCGTTCGAGGCGGGCCGCATGGCGGTCCAGCGGATCGCTATCGAGGAACAGCGCCACCTCCGAGCCCGGTTCCAGATCGATGGCATCGCCCACCGCCAGCTCGATGCGCAACTCCGCCTGTTGCGGATCGGCGATTTCCATCAGCCGTTCACCGGTCTGCACCGGCTTGCCGATCCAGCGCTCGGCATCGGCGAACACCGCGATGCCGGCGCGCTCGGCCCGCACCTCGCTGCGAGCCAACAGATCCTGCGCGTAATCCCTCTCGGCGCGCTTCTGCTCGACCCGCGCGGCCAACAGATCCAGCCGCGACTTGGCCTCCACATCGGCGAACGCGCGCTGGGCGCTGGCCTTCAGTTCCGCCTCGGCCACGTTCAGGCTGCGCTCGGCGACGTCCGCCTGGGCCTTCAGCGAGGTGGCATCGAAACGCACCAGCAGGTCACCAGCCTCGACCGGTTGGTTGGGCTTGACCAGGAACTCCGCAATCACCCCATCCAGCGGCGCGGTGACCACCCGCCCGTTCAGCGGCACCACCTCGGCCGGAGCCAGCACCGATTGGCGCACCGGAACCAGCAGCAGCGCCAGCAGCGCCGCGGCAATCGCCAGCAGGCGCCGCCGCGGCCAGCGCAGGCGCCAGGGCTTGCGCGGTTGCAAGGCCAGCCAGGCATGGGCATAGCTGTCGCCGAGCTGGCTCAGCAGGGCTTGCTCGGCCTCGCTCCAGGGCTGCTCGCGCGCCAGCCAAAGGCCGCCAAACGGCTCCCCCTTGCGGTCACGCAGCGGCAGCCAGAAAGCCTCGCCCGCCGAAAGTTCGAGCCAGTCGGCCTGCTCCTGGGCGGCCAGGGTATCCCTGGCTACCGGGGCGGCGACAGCCAGCTCTTGCCGGGCCATCAAGCGTGCACCGGCACGCTCGACGAAGGCGACAAAAGGAGCGTTCGGCTCGACCACGCTGATTCCAGTGAGCGCCTGCACCTTGCCGGCGATCAGCAGCGCCGCATGGCGAAAGCCGAACAGCGGCTGGCCGTCGTTGACCATGCTGTAGGCCAGTTGCTCGACCGTCGACGCTGCGCGGGCACGCTGCTCCAGCGCCAGGAACTGGGCGAAGACGCGCTCCGCCTGGCCAACCACCGGGGCATTCATGGCGCCTCCGCGAACCGCGCGCTGCCGCTCATGCCAGCCAGCAAGCCACTGGCACCGGCCGGCAGCTCGCCGATCAACAGCAGCGTCTGGCTGCCTTCGTCGATGCGTGCACCGAGCCGCTTGACCACGGCCTGCAACGGCTGGCCTGTTTCGTCGGGAATGAAGGTGAAGGCTTGCCCTGCTTCGAGCGCGCCGAGCCAGCGCGAGGGCACCAGCAGATGGATTTCCAGGCTGCGGTTATCGACGATTTCCATCAGGGGCGTGCCGCCGGCCACGCTCTCGTGGGGCTGCACCTTGCGCTCGACCACCTGGCCATCGAAGGGCGCCGCGATGCTGCAGCGCTTGACTTGTACCTGGTAGACCTGGGCCTCGGCCTCGGCCTGGGCGCGGTGCGCCTCGGCGAGATTGACCTCGAAGCGACCGACGGAGTTGAGCGCAGCCAATTGCTTCTTGTGCGCCAACTCCTCGCGGGCCGCACGCGTCGCCGCCTGGGCGGCGTTCAACTGGGCCTGGTAGGCGCTGCAATCGAAGCGCACCAGCACGTCACCCTTATGGAAGCTCTGGCCCTCGGCGAATGGCATCTCGACGATACGCCCAGCCAGCTCGCTGGCCAGCAGAGCCTGGTCACGAGCCCGCAGCACGCCTCGCGCCTCGCGCAGCTCCTGCGTCCCGACCGGCTCATCCAGCAACGGATCGCCCGCCAACACCGGTTCGGCCAACAGCCCCAACATGCACAGCCCGCAGGCCAATACCGCAACACGCCCCATGAAACGCGCTCCATGCCAATCGGCTCTGCAACCGAGCCTGTATTTATCCGCGGCAGTCTACGGCAAACCCCATACACCACCAACGACGGACCATCCGTCCGTCTTCCATCTCGTCGGCAACGGCCAGCAAGACCAGCCTTGGCTATGCTTCTTCCAGCAAAACGCCAGTATTGGCCCGAACCAGAAAGCCGAGGGTCCACTCTTGAACTTTAGCGTCGTCCCGCTCAGCGCGCAGGCGATGGAACAGATGCCCATCGGCATTCTGTTGCTCGATGGCGAGTTGCGCATCGAGTACTGGAATCGCTTCATGGGCCAGCGCAGCGGCCGGCAACTGAGCCAGATCCAGGGCCAGAACCTCTGCGACGTGTTTCCGGAAGCCGACATGCCCCGCCTGCAACAGATGCTGACCCAACTGCAGGACGGCGGCGAGCCGCTACTGACCCTGCTGCCGGAAAACCCCTACCTGCTCAAGCTGCCCGAAGGCCCGGCGAACGCCCCCATGCTGCAAAGCACGCTGCTGTTCTGCTTCACCGGCCAGCAGGGTAACCAGCATTTCGGCCTGGTCTTGCTGGACAACAACGCCGCCGCCAGCAACAACCCGCACCTGCGCGACGCCCTGCGCGCGCTGGTCGGCAAGCAGAGCGAGCAGGACCAGCTGATGCGCAAGCTGGAACAGGCCAACAACCAGTTGCTGCAGTCGGAAAAGATGGCCGCCATCGGCCAACTGGCCGCCGGCGTGGCCCATGAGATCAACAATCCCATCGGCTTCGTCTCCTCCAACCTGCAGACCCTCGCCGACTATGTACAGGACATGCTGCACATCCTCGATGGGCTGGACAGCGACAGCAATCTCGACGAGCTGTGCAAGCTCAAGCAGAGCCTGGAGTACGAGTACATTCGCGGCGACGTGCAGGCGCTGCTCAGCGAATCCGCCGACGGCATCGACCGGGTCAAGAAGATCATCATGGCGCTCAAGGATTTCTCCCATATCGACGAGGAGGAGTTCCGCCCTGCCGACCTGCACCGCGGGCTGGATACCACGCTCAACGTGGTCAACAACGAACTGAAGTACAAGGCCGAGGTGGTCAAGGAATACGGCGACCTGCCCGAGGTGGAATGCATCCTTTCGCAGATCAACCAGGTGACGATGAACCTGCTGGTCAACGCCGCCCACGCCATCGAAGGTTTCGGCCGCATCACCATTCGCACCGGCATCCAGGACGACCTGGTGTGGCTGGAGGTAGAAGACACCGGCAAAGGCATCGAACCGCGCCTGCTCAATCGCATCTTCGAACCCTTCTTCACCACCAAGCCGGTGGGCAAGGGTACCGGCCTGGGCCTCTCGCTCTCCTATAACATCGTGCAGAAACACCACGGCCGCATCGAAGTCTCCAGCGAAATCGGCAAAGGAACCCGCTTCCGCATCTGGCTGCCCCAGCGCCAACCCAACCTGCCGAACCGCACCACCAGCCCCTGAACGCCCGCGAACAAGCCCATTACCGACCCGCAACAGCCGACCGGGCTTCTCCTGCGCCGGGACTTCTGGTAAAAAGGCACCCGCTGCGGGCGTCGTATAATGGCATTACCTGAGCTTCCCAAGCTCATGACGAGGGTTCGATTCCCTTCGCCCGCTCCAGATACAGCAAGGCCCGTAGGTTTTTCCGACTGCGGGCCTTTGTTTTTGGTGACAGTTTTGGCGACAGTTACTTGCCCAAGCGGGCCCCGCTAACGCAGTATCCAAAGCCCCCAATACAGGCGCCAAAGGGCAGCCCCAGGCTGGGAAATTCGCTTGCCGCATTGTTCGATGCGCTCTACGCAGCCTGAGGCAGGTCCGATTGCACAAGTGCATTCAAGCTGTACACCCCCGATTGTGTAGCTGTACAACGGCGGAAAGCCTGCTAGGCCCCAGTCGCCGGGGCCTGCACCTAAATTCGATGAAATGTTTGACCGGCCCGCCAGGCTTCGAGTGGCATAGTTTGGCGCTCGATTTGCCCCATTTCTGCCCCACATTTCCGCGCATGGGACAAGCATCGGCTAAGGGCGTCGATAGCCACCGGCAGAAACCGGCCACAAGCAGCCCCTTTCCACACAGCGCAGTTACGAGTAGCCACGGTCAAGCGAAGGGCTTCGTCCAAACGGGGAAACGTAAGCCCTGCGCTTTCTTGTCCGGCATGATGAACCCCACGCTATACCTAGCCCGTGTTATAGCGACGTACAGCTTGTTTTGCGCCGTCTCAGCATCCGCAGGGAATGGTGTCATGCCATCCAAAATGAAATGTATCTGGCTGTCCGCCGGCAGAATCAGCACACGATCAAAACCCAATCCTTTGCTGCTGCCAAAGTTGTAGCAACGAGCCCGAGCAGGAATAAACTTTGTCCCAGAGGCCACGTTCCAGCGCAGTACCATCGGGTCATACGCCTCAATGTAATTGGGAACGTCCGATTGCTTAACGATGAAAGCACCAAGGTGGTGGGCGAACTCAGGCGGGATATCGTCAACGGCTGATTTGGTCGCCTCGTAAGCACCCTTATGTACTGCATCGGCAATCGTACAGATCGTTTGGATGCACCTCCAATTGAGCGCAAGCGTCTCTTCTTTGAAGCCCATGGACTTGAACGCTGCAATCTTCTCTGCGGCCGTCTGAGGCGCCTTGTGGCCAAATGTTGTTTCATACACAGTCTGCCGGAAGTCGCCCACACAAGTGATGGGGGATTTCATCACCTTGCTCAGCTCCTTGAGCACCTCGTAATCCCATCCGACCAAGTCTTGCACCTCATCGAAGTAAACTTGGCTGTAGATATCGCCGAGACGAGCCGCAGCAGCATTCTTCGTGGCCTTCGCGATCCGGGTCGCCAACTTTGCCAGGAAGCCAGTGTGGGCTTTAGTCTCGCACTGAGTAAGGAAGTAGCTGGGATTGTAGCTCTTGTCCTCCAACTGCTCTTTGCGTCCAGGCAACATGTAAGTTGATTTCGGCATTAGATGAGGATTGCGCTCATTGAAAAATATTCCGTCGATCCGCCGCGCAAACAACACCTGTTGATACGGCCTCACCATGTCTTCTAGGTAGAACGAGAACAGGCCCTTCACCACGAACTGATTGCTGTGTCTCCCAAAAGCAGCCAGGAATCGGCGCCGCAGTTCCTGTTGGTTGCTGGTGGTGTACGTCACTACCAGTACCTTGCCCCCGCGTTCGATCTCCGCAATCGACTCTGTGATGATCTTGTGGGTCTTGCCTGACCCCGCACCGGCTATGCACAGAATGTTAGACAAAGTTCAGCACCTCACCGAGGAAGGCGGGATACTTGAATTTTTCGGTGGTCTCAAACAATTTGATGGCTGAGTCGACCTTCTTCTTCCCCTTGCCATCACCATCCGCGCTCTTGAACCAGTCGATGATAAAAGCACGTTTTTCATCAAATGTTGGCTCCGCGGCTAGCAAATTGTAAGTCTTGGTCGAAAGCACGATTTTTGCGAACGCCAGCAACTCTTTCTCCGATGTGGCATTTGCAGAAATCATGGCCGGCTCCAGCGAAAACTCCTTATCATCGGTAGATGAGATAAATTTTATATTCGGAAACGCGGCGTACTCCTTTTGCGCGCTGACGACGTTATTAGCGTAATCACCATCATTGTCCCGCAGCACATTCACCGCAGTGCCAATCTCTTTACCGATCTCAATGAACGTCTTGAAGCCCACGCCGCGCACTACGATGATATCAATCCCATCCTGCTCAGGAAGGCGGCCCTTGTTGTTAATTTGGTATATTTTCTTGAGAACCAACTCATCAGATGGCCCTTCTACCAAAACCACCTTTTTGGACAGCGCGACGCGCAATGTATCGTAGCCAGGTAGCCGCTTCAGCGTCTTCACCACTTCTTTGTCTAAGAGATGCAGTCGCTTATATGAATCATGGAGCAAGCAGATCTTGTCAATGCTCAACTTATTTAGCACATACGAACTGTGGGTGGTAAGGAAAAGTTGCTTGCCACCTCTCTGTTCTTCGATGTCTTGTATAAGCCTGCTCAGTTCGACGTGGGATAGATGATTTTCTGGCTCTTCCATCATCACAAGATCAATGTCTTTCGACTTGTTATGAAGTGCCAATTTGATCTGCACCTTACTCTGCTCACCCTTTCCAATCATGTGGAAAGGTACGGCATCCACCTCAAGCTGCAAACCATTCTGTAGTGCGCCGGCCGGCATTGTGTTGGCGGCAATGGTCAGTTTTTTATCGGTTATTTTGTTTTCGGAATCCAAATCCTTATTAACTATTTTTACCTCGTCAGTATCATTGAAGGATTGCAAGGTCTCACGGTAGTTGAGACTCAATCTGTACTCTTCGTCCTTCTTGAGTGCGGTATTCAGAACATTCGAGATGTACTGATTTTTGCCAAAGGTGGGATGGATGCGAGTAGGGTCAATGTAGAGCGCCCGGAATTGTTTGTTCATCGGTTTAATGATATTCCAAGCAAAATCCATCCATTCGACCTTGTAGAACTCCACTGGGATGCTGGTTATCGGAGCTCCGGCGGCTAGGTAATCCTGGTAGGCATCTGTGAAATCTGGGTCAAAACTCGCTTTGACCTGAACCCCCTGAGCATCAATCAGCAGGCTGTTGTTCGCACCTCGGTAATCAGGCACGTTCTTCATGTACGCCTCGATCACGAGAACTGGCAAGTTAGCAGGGGTCTTCGAGGAGGCTAGGAAGGCAGCGACCGCGTCGCTGTTGAATAAATCGGGAGAAAGCTCATTACTCAACGGCCGGCCGCGATACTGGAAGTTAAGCACGATTTCCAAGGCTTCCAAGATCGTGCTCTTGCCGGCGTTATTGTCGCCAACAAAGACATTTATATCCTCATTGAACTCAAAAAATTGATCTTTGAATTTTTTGAAATTAAGCAAACGAAGTGATTCTACGAGCACTTTTCAACTCCCTCTGAGGTGGCGGCCCAGGGGCACGAGGCCGCTTGTGGCAAAACGCTATTGTGCTACGCATGACTTGTCCAGCGCAGAAACGAAGTGGCACTGGTCAAGGTATGAGGGCATGGAAGAGTTGTGAAAGGCATCAGAAGTGAATCACGCTTGGTTTTCCTCGCTGCCTGGGCGGGCAGCAATGGGTCGGAAGCACCCGCGCGCGCACGTCCACTTTTGGCCGCTAGCGGCACCTCACCTGCCAGAGCTGCTCGACATTTGATGTATAGTTCAAACTCATCAACTCACGCTTCATCCCCCACTCCGGCGTGCAGGGCACGCTGGCCGGGCGCAGGGTCCCGCGGCCCCAGCGGGCGTTGATGCTGTCGAGCACGCTCATCACGCGCTCGGTGGCGGCCGGCTGGGTCGGGGCGAACAGGTCGTCGGTGAACTCGCCGCGCTGGCAGAGTTCCAGCAGCAACACCTCGGCTTTGCTGAAGGCGAAGCCGGGCTGAAAGATGCGCTCCAGGCCGGTGATGGCCGCCTTGGTGATGACACGGGTGTCATCTGAGGGATACGGCAGTTCGCAGACCACACCCTTGGCAAACTTCGGCTCGCTGGGGTTAAACATGCCGGTGCGGATGCTCACCCGCACCTTCTTGCACAGCGAACCCTGGGTGCGCAGTTTTTCGCAGGCGCGGGCGGCGTAGCTGGCCACCGCCTCGCGAATCGGCGGCAGCTCGCGCAGGCGCTGGCCGAACATTCGGCTGCAGCAGATTTCCTGCTTGTGCGGTGCGGCCTCGTCCAGCTCCAGACAGGCCGTGCCTCGCAGCTCGCGGGCAGTCTTCTCGATCACCACGGAGAAGCGCTTGCGCAGCGTCCAGGGGTCGGCCTCGGCGAGTTGCAGCGCGGTGCGGATGTTCATCTCCGCCAAGTGCTCAGTCATGCGCCGGCCGATGCCCCAGACGTCGCTCACATCGCACGCCTTGAGCAGCTTCTGCCGGCGCGCCGGCTCGCGGATATCCAGCACCCCACCCGTCTGCTTCTGCCATTTCTTCGCCGCATGGTTGGCGAGCTTTGATAAGGTCTTGGTCGGCGCGATGCCGACGCCCACTGGGATGCCGGTGTAACGAAGCACCTGGGCGCGGATCTGACGGCCCAGGGCCTCCAGCGAGCCGGGTACGCCGGAGAGGTCGGCGAAGGCTTCGTCGATGCTGTACACCTCCAACGCCGGCACCAGGCTCTCGATCACCGTCATGACCCGCTCGCTGAGATCGCCATAGAGCGCGTAGTTGGAGCTGAAGGCTACGCCCCCTGCCCGCTCGTAATCGCGGCGGATCTGGAAGTACGGCGCGCCCATCTTCACGCCCAGGGCCTTGGCCTCGGGCGAGCGGCTGACCACACAGCCGTCGTTGTTGGAGAGCACCACCACCGGGGTGCGCATCAGGTCCGGGCGAAACAGCCGCTCGCAGCTGCAGTAGAACGAGTTGCAGTCGATCAGTGCATAGACGGGCTCAGGCATGGCTACACAGGCGGCGGATGCTGGCAAACACCACCCCCCAAATCATCAGCTCCTCGCCCTCCAGGATGTAGCGCGGGGCATATCTTGTATTGGCGGAATACAGCACCACTTGGCCCTGCAGGCGGCTGAAGTGTTTGACCAGTGGCTCGCCCTCCACCGCGGCGATCACCACGTCACCGTCGCGGGGCTCCCGTGCGCGGTTCACCACCAGATAGTCGCCATCGAAGATTCCAACGTCCTGCATGCTGTCCCCCGCCGCTTGGGCGAGGAACACCTGGGGCGTGTGGATCTCCAGCAGGTTGTCGAGGGAGATGCGTTGTTCTAGATGGTCCTGCGCTGGCGAGGGGAACCCGGCCGGCACGGTGGGCAGGAAGAAGCTGATTTTTGTGGAGGACGGTTCGAGCGAACCCAGGATCGAAATGCTGTCCATGGTGGCTTACTCATGATTACTGTATATGAATACAGTATTTAGACCATCAGGCACCGGTCAACGCAGAAAGGCGGCGAGCCGACCAGCGGAAGGCAAGCTGCCAGCACAAAGTCGGCTGCTAGGCTGATGCCAGAGCGCTGCGGGAGGAATGCGGGATGTGCGGAAGATTCGCCCAGTACCAGGGCATGGCCGACTACCTGGCCGAGCTGAACAGCGAGCAGGATGTGATCACCGGCTATGACAACGTACCCATCGAACGCTACAACGTCGCCCCTTCCACCAAGGTGATGCTGGTTCACGGCGAGCCAGCCGGCTTGGTGGTGGCCGCCGTGCGATGGGGCTGGGCACCGCAGTGGGCCAAAGCGAAGAAGATGCCGCCACCCATCAACGCCCGATTGGAAACGGTGATGAAGGGCAAGTTCTTCCGCCAGATCTGGCCGCACCGGGCACTGGTATGCGCTGATGGCTGGTACGAGTGGGTGAAGGACGAAGCCGACCCGAAGAAGAAGCAGCCCTACTTCATCCGCCTGAAGAGTGGCGCGCCGATGTTCTTTGCTGCCATAGGCCAATTCCCCTCTGCCGAGGGCGAAGAACGCGAGGGGGATGGTTTTGTGCTCCTGACTGCAGCCTGCGACGGCGGCATGGTAGACATCCACGACCGCCGCCCTCTGGTGCTCTCCGCTGAACACGCCCGCGAATGGATCGACTGTGACCTGCCCTTACAGCGTGCCGAAGAACTGGCCAAACACCATGGACTGCCTGAAGAGGCATTCGAGTGGTATCCGGTCGATAAAGCGGTGGGTAACGTGCGGAATGATGGGGTTCATCTCATTAAGGCGATCAGGCCGCCTCCCGAATGCCTATAGGTGACAGTATTTCGCCACTCCGCTACCTTGCCGCCCCGCAACACCGAAAACGCTCGGCTCCGACTTCTTCATGGTGCTTTCAACCGGCATGAATACAACAGGTGGACGAGTTACGGGGAGGCTTTCGAGCGGTGATGGCGTGAAGAACCAGGCGGCTAGGTAGATGGCCAGCAGGGCCAAAGAGGCAGCGATAAGTAGATAGCGGGTGAGGTGTTGCCGCATAGTCGATATCCCTTTCGACAAGAAATCCAGGCGCCATCATACCGACTGAAAACATCAAATGAGAGCAATGCCGATCTCTCGACAGCTTCACTTAATCGGGAAAGGAAGGCTGCCCTAGGCAGCCTTGTCAACGCTCCACACCTCGGCCGCCTGGGGAAAACCTACCCAGCGGCCTTCTTTATCGAGCCCCCGCCCCGCCATCTCAATCGCAGCCAGCGCCTTGGCGTCGATCTCGCCCTGGGCCAGGGCGAGCAGCAGTTGGGTGGGGAGCGTCTGGAGGTATTCGTTGAGGTTCATAGCGGACTCCGCTGTCGTTTGAGTGACACCATTCACGCTCCACCGCCGACACATCGCAAGCGTTTCAGAGGCCATCGAAGAGCCCTCCAAGAGCCGCCGGCTCCCAGTTGGTAATGACCAGTTCACCGGTGGTTTCCGCCTTTCCCTGGCGTTGGTTGGTGCAGCTATAACGGATATCGAGACGCTGCATCGGGAAGCCCTCGAACGCCTGACGAATGTCCGGATGGTCGTTGATGCTGACCATCACTTTGCCCTTGCAGCGGCGCATGAAGTCGGCCATCGCCAGGTACTGGTCGTAGGGAAAGTCCACCCCATAGCCCTCGGTCTGCCAGTACGGCGGGTCCATATAGTGGAAGGTATGCGGCCGGTCGTAGCGCTCGGCGCAATCCAGCCAGGGCAAGTTCTCGACATACACGCCGGCAAGACGCTGCCAGGCTGCCGATAGGTTTTCCTCGATGCGCAGCAGGTTGATGGCCGGGCCGGTGGTCGCCGTGCCAAAGCTCTGGCCACTGACTTTGCCGCCGAACGCATGGTGCTGCAGGTAGAAGAAGCGCGCGGCGCGCTGAATATCAGTCAGGGTTTCAGGACGGGCCAACTTCTGCCATTCGAATATCTGCCTGCTGCTCAGCGCCCATTTGAATTGGCGCACGAACTCTTCAAGGTGATTTTGCACCACACGATAGAGGCACACCAGGTCGCCGTTGATGTCATTGAGCACCTCGACGGGCCCCGGTTGAGGGCGCATGAAGAAAAGCGCTGCGCCGCCGGCGAAGACCTCGACATAGCACTCATGAGGCGGGAACAGGGGAATGAGTCTGTCTGCAAGGCGGCGTTTGCCGCCTATCCACGGAACGATAGGTTGGGTCATTTACAAGCCTTTACTGTATAAATAAACAGGTGATAGGCTCCGCGGTCCTCGTGCACGAGGTGAGGAGCCCTGGTCCGGCTTGCAGGTATGGTCTGCGGGTTGGGCGGCCAGCGCCGTGTTGGCGCACGTCGCTGGCCGCTCCTCGTTTGATTGTGAAGCCGCCATCTGGGCGGTGTTCTTGCGAACTTCCGCACATCCGACAGAGGTGGCAGGCGATACGCTTGTTGGCTGGATATCAATCGAAGGATCGAGCCTGTGAGTGGATATGTGCCCAATAGCCGTGGGAAACGGCCGGAGCCAGTAGTCCCTCCGTATAACGGAGACTTTGACCAACAGCCTGCACGCCCCCTCGTGCTGGACACTGCATCCAAATCTAGCGCCCCTACTCCTGCCCCACCGAGACCGCTTTCAAGCTGCGTCTTCGCCAAGCCCTGTTCCCTACCTCCCGGTCAGGTTGACTATCAGAAGGTTGTGCCGGCTGAACTGATCAGCAGCTACGGCCAAGCCGCGATATTGACGGCCTCAGTAGGCGCCGCGACCACATCGGGCGAATTGCTCCTCTCTCGTGTCGCAGGGCAAGTGGCCAGCGCGGGAACCTGGTCACTCCGCGGGCTTGTTGTTGCGGCAGGTAGCGCAGCGGAGGGCGCTCTCGCGGGGATTGGCACAATGGCAGCGGGCGTGGTGGTCGGTGCCGTCGGGATGCTATGGCCAAGCCCAATGGGCAAGTCCGATCTGTACAGCCCGGAAGATCTGGCCATGCAAGCGGCAACTGCGGGGGCTGCGAAAACTCGGGTTCGTTTTCATATCGAGCAGGACGCATCTGGCGCCTATCGCGCCTATGGCTTCCATACCGGAGCCCGCAGCGGCTGGGATACCGTTCCAGTGATCGAAGCGGTTGCCGAGGGCGAAAAAGCCGTTGCCGAGCTAGGCGGTGGCCTATCCCTGGTTTGGACGCCGCAAGTCGACCGAAGCAAGGTTTTGGGTTCACCGCCGCCGTCACCAGAAGTTCAGGGCCTGACGGAGACAATCTGGATCTACCCTGCCACCGAATCCGCTGGCCAGGTGCTAGAAAATCCTGCCTACCCTCCGGATTATCGGGACTTCATCATTACCTTCCCTGCTCACCCAGGTGTAGAACCGCTTTACATTGTCTTAAGCACCCAGTTGGAGAAGAACAAAAGCCAAGGCCGTGCATTTGAAGATGAAATCTATGGGATATATAGCGGCGCTGGAACCGAGTCTGCGCGAGAGGTCACCCTTAAAACAAAAAGCGGAGTACGTACACGGGTCGACATTATCGGCCGCGAAGCGGACGGCAGTATCACGTGCATCGAGTGCAAGTCTTCGGAAACAGCGCCCCTGACTAAGAACCAGACATTGGGCTACCCTGAAATTGAAGAAAGTGGCGCGGTAGTCGTCGGAAAAGGTAAACCAGGCTTTCCAGGGGGATCAACGATACCCCCCACCAAAGTAGATATTATTCGCCCCAAACCAACGCCCTAACGAGATCCACGCTATGTCAGTCCTTGAAACCCAAAAACTCGATATCTGGGCCATTCCTAAATGGGAACCAGATAATGTCGTTTTGATAATCACCGATCATTTGGGCTGGGAGAAGGAGCAGGAGGGCGAGCACCTTCTTCTTCTTCAAGAAAAGATAAATACTTACCTCTCCTTTATCGAAAGCGGAGAGATCGACGAAGTTATACCATCAGCGAAAGGTAAATCGCCGATCATTCGCATAATCGGTAAATACCCACTATCGGAGCAAGCGGAAAACTTTATTGATCGCGCCGCTGAGGTAACAGAGGGTGCCGGCATACTTTTAGAATTTGTGCATAAAGCAAGTTGAATTATCTATCTTGCTGATTTTGCCGCTCGATGCAGCCGATTACCTGTATTGCGCAAGCTAAGAGCGCAGCATCGGACTCGTCCAGTGCCTGCCGCCACTGATCATTGACCAAGATCACCGGCCGCGCCGGGAGACGGCACGGGACCAGACTGCACTCCATCCGGGGTGCGGTAGGCTGCGGGATCGGTGGTTTCGGGGCGCTGGTACAGCCAGCCGAGAGCAGCAGGCACAGGGCCAGCGAGGTAGGCGGCAATCGCTTGGTCATTGCGTTTCAACTCCTCCAAGGCCTTAGCCTGGGCTGATTCGGTGCGGGTGACGGCTTGACCGAGCTGCTGCATGCGCCGCTCGATCACAGCCAGGTCGCCGAGTAGCTGCTGCTGGTTAGCCAGCACGCCGGCCTGTAGCTCAACCATGGCCTGGGCGGCGGCCAGTTGCTGCTGAGCCCTTTGCGCTCGCTCGAACTGGATAGCTATCCGTGGCGCCATGCCCCACCAGGTGATACCGGCAGCCGCGGCGATCAGGGCTGCGGGCAACACGATCTTGGCGACCAGTTGATAGCGCGCAAGAAATCCGGTTAGCGGCATAGCACCGCCCTCGCCCGTCCCCACAACTCCCGCCGATCCGCCAGACCGTTGGTACCACCATTGATAGCTTTGGTGATTCCGAGGAAATCACCAGCATCGGCTTTGGCGTTCAGTCCATTCTTGAACCAGAACCAGCCGGCCGACTGCGCAGCCCATTCCGGCTGTTCGAGCAGCTCCGGCTCATCTAAAAGGCGGTGATCGCCGAACAGGGCAATGCTGGCCAAGATGTAGTTGGTGCGCCCGGTAATCTGAATCAGTCCCCGCCCCCGGTAGCGCTGACCGTCGCCATCTGCCTCGGGCGTGTTGCCCAATCGGGACGCGAGGCTGCCGGTGTCGTATTTGCTGAGATAGGCATCACCGCCCAGCTCCCGGACGTATCGCAATTGCCCGGACTCGTGAGCGACCTGCGCCAGGAACGCTGCGGCGCGCTTCGGTGTGTTGATCTTCCACCGCGCCATAGCGGCATTGAGCGCGGATACAAAAACGCCCGCTTGGTGGCGGGCGTTGGGCATGATGCGGAGCAATTGCTCTTCGGTTATCTGCACGGTTCCTCCGGATTGAAAAAGCCCGCGCGGGGCGGGCTGATAGTTTGAGCGGTTTACTGCCGGTCGGCATAATCGCGCCCCTGTTGGGGGAGCTATCACATGAAACGAGTATTCACGCTGCTGGCAGGGCTGCTGCTGGTTGTTCAAGCCGTGGCCGACATTCAGCCACCGCGCACGTTCAACGAAGCCAAAAAGATCGCCTGGAAGCTCTACGCCGAGCAGCAGGTGACCTTCTACTGCGGCTGCCAATACACAGGCAATCGGGTGGATCTAGCGAGTTGTGGCTATCGCCCACGCAAGAACGCCAACCGTGCGGGCCGCGTGGAATGGGAACACGTGGTACCGGCCTGGGTGATCGGCCATCAGCGGCAGTGCTGGCAGAACGGCGGCCGGCGCAACTGCACGGCCAACGATCCGGTCTTTCAGGCGGCCGAGGCCGACCTGCACAACCTGGTGCCAAGCATTGGCGAGGTGAACGGCGACCGCTCCAACCACGCCCTGGGCATGCTGGCCGAACAGCCCTACCAGTACGGGGCCTGCCCGATGGTGGTGAACTTCAAACAGAAAACCGCCATGCCACCTGAGCAGGCCCGCGGCCCCGCCGCGCGGATTTACCTGTACATGGCCGACCGCTACCAGCTTCGCCTTTCCAAACTTGACCGGCGCACCTATGAAGCCTGGAATCGGCAATACCCGGTCACCGAATGGGAACGCTGGCGCAACCAGAAAACGGCTTGCGCCATGGGACACGGCAATCCCTACGTGGGCGAAGTGAATATGGCGCTCTGCAAACGCGGTTGACTCAGCACTTTGCGCCGGGGTTACGCACTAGCTTTTGCATGCACTCAGCCTCGGCAAGCTTGTAGTCCACCAGTGTGTAAGCGCCGTAGATGGCCAACAAAAAAAGCGGTACGAAAATCGCCCAATACCAATGGGGTGAGTTGTCCATCCAGAGAGACCTCATGTGCATGACAGGTGCCTCGATAGTATCGAGCCGCCTTGGTACCAGCCAGCCAACCCGGCGCAGTTACACATCCACATCCAGATGCGGCAATTCCGGCGCCGGCCCGGTGATCACGCCGTCGGCGATGTAGGCCCGGCTGTTTGCCGGTACATCGACGCCGCGCACGGTGACACGAGTGCCGCTGCGCAGCTCGACGGTGCTGAGACCGGTGCCGGTGTCGATGCTGCGCACCACTGCCACGGTGCGCACACCGCCTGGTAGCAGGCCGATGAAGCGTTTCCAGGGGTTTACCGTCGCCATCAGTGGTGCCGCTCCAGTTTCAGTTGCTGTTTCACGCTGACGGCGCCGGTACCGGTTGCGTTGATGTCTACCGACAGGCACAGGCCGACCCAGGTGCCGCTCTCTTCCGGGACCTGACAGAGCATCGCCGGCAGAACCAGGCCGACACCCTTGTCGTCGCCGGCCGGGAACAGCGGAATGGTCACCCCGACGATCTCGATGTTGCCGCCCTTGCTCAGCTCATGGATGCCCCGGGCGCGGTTGGCTTCTTCGCCGGTCAGCCAGTCGTCGAACACGTCCGGGGTCGGATTGTCCCCGGCGGTGCCGGCGCGACGTACAAGCATCGACACCCCGTGGCTGGTCCCGGAGACGTAGCAAGCATTCCAGGCCGGCTGCGGCGTCCACTCGCCGCTGAGGTCGGTCATCATCGCCGGCGGGATGATGCGCTCCACCGGTGCGGTGGGTTCGTTCCACTCCCAGGGCGGCGCCGGGTAGCGCGGACGCACTTCGAGCCGATCGGCATCACGCTCCGGGCGCACCACGGCGCCAACCGTTTCTGCAATCCGCGCGATCA
Source organism: Zestomonas ipomoeae (assembly GCF_057128665.1). Classification (NCBI taxonomy): domain Bacteria; kingdom Pseudomonadati; phylum Pseudomonadota; class Gammaproteobacteria; order Pseudomonadales; family Pseudomonadaceae; genus Zestomonas; species Zestomonas ipomoeae. The sequence continues at coordinate 38,336 of NZ_JBSKHQ010000023.1, read as the reverse complement.
CCTGCATGGCGGTCTGGCCCTGGTAGCTCAGCGCCCCCGTGGGAAACGTCCAGTCGGCCGGGCCGAGGTTGACGCTGTCCCAGGAGAGGCTGAAGCCGGTGTTGAGCAGCTCCGCCTCGGCGGCCTGGCGGGCAGTGATCGGCGCGTCGTTCAGAGCGGTACGCAGCGGTGCGTAGGGCTCGGCCAGCAGCTGGCTGCGGGTGGCACCGCTGATGCTGTACGCCTCGCCGGGGAAACTGCGGTTGCGGCTGTAGCGCTCCACCAGCAGAACCCAGAGCCAGCCGTTGATATCCAGCTCGATTTCCTTGGCACCTTCGGCGCCCGGCTTGACCAGGTCGAGGGCGGCCTGGGTGAAGATGTCGGCGCTGAACTTCCAGCTGAAGCTGTCCGCATCCAGGCTGACCTTGACGTTCTTGGCCTCGATGGGTGTGCGCGAGGGCAGCACCACCAGGTTGACGGTGTTGGCGATCATGTAGGTATCCAGTAGGTCCGGCGTGGGCGGAGCCGGTGGCAGCGGCTTCACTGGGCCGGGGTAGTCCACGTAGTCGATGCCGGTCAGGCGCCCGTCGAGCACCCGCCCCCAGCCCCAGGGCAGGCGCAGCGATCGACTCAGCGTTCGCGCCCTCCCCCAGGCCACGCCCAGGCGCTGGGTGTCGGCCGGTTGAATCGGCGATCGGGTCGGCTGGTAGCGAAAATCGAAGAACACCAGCGGCGCGTTGCTGGGGGTGTAGGGGCGCCCGCCGAAGTGGAAACCCAGCGGTGCACCCGGCACGTAGAGGCTGTGCTGCAGGGCATGGGCCGCATCGTGCCGCGGGCCGTATTCGTTCACCCGCCGATGGCCGGCCGCGACCTGGCACTGCTTGCTCGCCGGCCGCGGGTTGTAGAGCAGACGCAGGCGCACCTGGCGCGGCTGCCAGCTGCGATTCCAGCGGCCCCGGCAGAGCAGGTCGCGCGCCGTGATCCACTGCCAGGGCGCCTGCCACGGCCGCACGCCGAGCGGATCGGCGATCTGCCAGGCAGGCGCGGTGCCGTGGTCGCGCGCCGGCACCTGATTCCAGGGCAGCGGATCGGCGCGCCGGTCCTCTGCCGGCGCCGGCAGCCAAGCGCTGGCCAGGCCCTGATCACACGGCGGCGAGGGGGCCCAGGGGCTGGCCGCGGGTGCCCGCGCGATGATCCGTGCGGTGCTCCAGGCACCGCCCACAAGAGTGGTAAGCATCAGCTCAGCTCGACGTTGACGGGACCATGGGCGATCGGTTGGAAGTAGCGCCGAGCGATCGCCCGGGCAGTGCCCAGCGGGCGCGAGGCGTTATCGCCCTCGGCTGGCCACCAGATCGGCTCGCTGGCCGGCAGCTGGCCTGGCTCGGTGACTTCGTACAGCCATCCGGCGAACAGGCTGGGACGGATGCGCTGACCCACCGCCACCGCGGCATTGGCTTCGAACGGCAGCCCCCAGTCATCCAGGCCCAGGGCATAGCGGGTACCGCCGGCCGTCACCTCCAGCGCGATGTCGGCGGTACCATCGAGGGCGGTCTGCCCGGCCCCGGCTACCCGCCAGTCCCCGTCCAGCTGCCGTTCGATCACTACCACCTGGCGCACCGCATCCTGCCCGCTCACCCGGCTGCGGGTCGCGATCCGGGCTGGCACGGTGGGGTCACGGCCGCCCTGCCCTTCGGTGAGGTTGTAGAGCAGCAGGCTGGTGTTGGCGTCGAACACCGGCCAGCGCAGGATACCCAGGCGCGGCTCACCCTCGTCCACCACCTGCACGACGAACTGGCCGCGCAGCTCACTGGCGAGAAACTGCTGGTTCACCGGCGCCTGGCGCACCTGGTAGACAGCCAGCAGCCGATCGGCGATCACCGTATCGCCCCGGTAGATCCGCACGATCGAGCGAACCGGTGACGGCTCGCCTTCGCGCAGCACGTTTACCGACAGCGGCTGGTAGGGGCCTGGGCTCCAACTGGGGGATGCCGGGCAGAAAACGCGCCCGAATACCCGCGGCTGCGACCCGTAGCGCTGCACCCACAGCTTCGGCTTGAGCTGCAGCGGTAGACGGAAGCTGGGCATGGTTCAGGTCCAGAACTGCGGGTCGGTGGAGAAAAACAGCGTGCCGGTCGAGCACACCTGAAACGACATCGGCACCCCGTCGAAGTCCAGCCGCTCGCCCATCGAGTTGTAGCTCTCGGTGATGCCCAGCCGGCTGGCGAGATGCCCCGGCGAGTAACGGCTAAGGGTCGGGTCGTACAGCAGGCCGCGCAGTTCGCCGACGAAGTTGCTGCCGTCGGTCACTTGCGGCTGCAGCAAACTGAAGCGCGGCGGGTTGTCACCCTCCCCTCGGGCGATCCAACTGCTCGAACTGTGAAAGCGGAACGGATTGGCTGACAGTTCGTTGCCGATGCCGGTCAGCGCCACGCCGGTCTTCTGATCACGCAGGCTGGTGTAGCCGCCCTGGAACAGCCAACCGTCATGGTTACCGCTGCTGCTGTTGACCGTGGTGTAGCCCCCGCCGACGGCTATGAAGCCCTGCACCCCGTTCAGTCCGTTCCAGTTGCGGTACTGCCCCACGTAAAGCAGCTGCGAATAGGCGGCACCGGCGGCAGTGAACGCCGTGGCCAGGTTGACGTTGAGCACGAAGGTCTCTTCATCGGCGATCAGCGACCAGTACCAGGCCGCAGACGAGCTTCCGTGATAGACGGTGTGGCGGCGGGTAAAGCTGGCGTTGCTGTCGGCGCTGTACTGATAGGAGCGGGTATTGATGCCCCGCGGCAACGGCGTGCTGGCGTCGAGAATGCCCTCGTGCAGGTAGAGGTCGTAGACCCCGTTGGGATACCCGGCATGCAGGTGAAGCGTGACCTGCGCGCAGTTCGAAGCCGGCCGCAGGGTGATCGCCTCATCGAACTCGCTGACCAGCGACCAGCCGGCGGGCGCCTGGCCGGCGTAGCCGTCGATCAGGCAGGCGCGCAGGATCGTGCGCAGGCGGGTGAGCAGGTAGTTCCCCGATGTGGTGGACTGCGGGCCGGGCCCGCCGGTGTCTTTCCAGCTGTAATAGCGAGCGACCATCAGTCGGCATCTCCTCGAATCTGCAATTTGAAGGCGTCGTTATCCACCGTGCCCTGGCCACTGATTACGGTGCGCACTACCCACATCGGGCCCAGCGCCGAGTCGGTGTTGAAGCGCACGGCATTGCCCGCGGCCCAACCGCTGCCCCAGCCCTCCTTGCGGATCAGGAAGTACGGCTCGCCGGTCAGCGGGTTGATCGGCGCGCAGTCGCTGGCGGTGCTGCCCACGGCGATCACGCCAAGCTTTTCCTCGACCACCTGGAACGCGGTCGAGCCGGTGAACACCAGCGCCCACTTGCCGTCGACCGCGCCCTTGTTGGTGATCACCGGCGGATAGGCCAGGCTGTTGTACTGCGCGGTGGTGGTGTTGCCCTGCGGCGCGTCGGTCCAGTTCGGCGCGCCGGTGCTCCAGGTCTGCTGGGTGAACCAGCCGTGCACCCGCGCGCGCAGGTCGCCCCAGGTCACGGCGCTGGAGACCCAGGTGTTGCCGGCCGGCAGGCTCCAGGGCAGTGGCGAACTCAGGCCCAGCTCGCCGGTGATCTGCACCTCGGTGCACAGGGTCATGTGCTCGACCCGATGGCGGACCACCAGCGGCGTGGCCAGCGGGTTGCCGGCCTCGTCCTGCAACACCAGCGGATTGGCCCAGGTCAGGCTGCCGGCATCGCGGTCGACGCTGTAGGACGTCTGGCGCAGCGGCACGCCGTTGGCGTCCAGCACGTCCACCGCGGCGAGCTGCTGCCGGCCCAGGTTGAGCGTGCCTCCCGGCGTGGGCGCCGGCACCGACAGCTCGCCGGTGTGGTGGACCACCAGCACGTCGCCCTGACGGTAGATCGGCACTCGGCCATCGGCGGGCAGCCGCACCGGGTCCAGGCCGAGCAGGCCGGCATCCAGCGGCAGCTGGGTCTGCACCACGGCGTTGTAGCGCAGCAGCAGCGGCAGCACCGGTACCTCGCTGGCCCCGCTGGCGTCGTCGGGATCGAGGGTGAAGCTGACCCGCACGATGCCGGTCTTGATATCCACTGCGCCGCGGATCACCGGGTGGCTGAACTCGCCGTTGAGGTTGGCGGTGGCGGTGATCACCTCGGCCGTGTCGCTGCGCACCGCGGTGATCTGCGTGCTGGCCGGGCGCAGCGGCGCACCCGGCGTGCGGAAGGTCACCGCGGTGACGCTGAAGCCGGCCTTGGTGGTCAGGCAGGCCAACAGGCTCGCCGGGCCGCTGGCGTTGTCCGGGTAGCTGGTCAGCGTGGCGGTGCCGGCGGCGTAGTTGACGGTGCCGACCGCGGTGCCGGCATTGGTGGCGCTGTTGATGTCGCGGTAGAGAATGCCGGAACGGTCGCAATACACCGCACCGTTCCAGCTGAACAACAGCGAACCGGGCACGATCGGCTCGGCCACGCCTGGCAACAGGTTGAAGGTCAGCGGCGGTTGCGGCTGGCTGGCGGTCTTGGCCGCGCTGCTGACCCCGGCGGGCTGGGCCTGGGTGGTCAGCAGCCCACCGAAGGTCTCGCGCAGCTGCACGTTGGTGGTGACCAGAACCGGTTCCCGCGCGCCCCAGTTGCTGACGTTGCGCTTGCTGTAGACGTACTCCTGGTAGTCGTACAGCTGCGCCACCTGCAGGGTGCAGGCGCCGGTGGCGTAGTCGATGCTGCCCAGGCGCCCACCCTGCCAACCGCCATTGCCGTTGTCGTTGGCGCTCTGCGCGTGATCGCGGTAACCGTCGTACACCGGCAAGGTGTTGCCACTCTCGACCACGTCCCAGTTGATCGCCGGGGCCGCCTGGCGCCGCGTGGTCACCCAGCCGATGCGCACACTGCCGGGTTTCAACGGCGCACCGGGAAGGGTGAAGCTGGCCATGCCGCTGCCGTCGCTCGTGACGTTCAGCGGCGCGGCGTTGACCGCCCCCTGCTGGTAGGCATAGCTGATGCCGCCGGCGGGTGTGGTGCTCAGCTGGATCACCACCTCGCCCGCCGCATAGCTGATGCTGCCGGTACCGCCGCTGCCCGTGAGCTTGCCGGAGCCATCGTCGGTCAGTGTCTTGGTCTGCCCGCCGGCGCTGAAGCTGACGCTCAGCGAGCCCGGCAACACACCGCCGCCGGGCAGGGTATGCCGCACTTCCAGGTTCGGCACCAGATTGCCACCGGTGCGCGAAGTGATGCTGTTGTCGGCGGCGCTGACGTAGCTGTAGACCAGCGAGCTGCCCACATCCGGCAGGGCACCGAGGGTCAGCGACACCGATCCGGTGGCGAAGCTGATGGTGCCCGCCCCTTCGCCGCTGAGCAGGCCGTCGCCGAGGTCGCGCAGCTCGTACCACTTGCCCAGCGCCATGTAGCTGACCACCAAGGTGCCCTGGCGCGGCAGGGCATCGGCCAGGTTCAGGGTGTAGACATAGCCGCGGCTGCCGGGCGTGATCGGCACCTCGCCGGTGACCGTGTCGCCGGTCGCGGCTGCCGCCGGCTGGTAGCTGGCGGCGCCGGACCCGGTCCAGGCGCTGCCGGTACGCACCAGGGTCAGTTCGCCGGTCTGGTAGTCGATCCGCCCGCTGCTCAACCAGTGGTTGCCGGAGACGAAGCGCAGTCCACCCTTGCGGTCGTCGGCATAGGTGCCGCCGTTGACCGTCAGGCTCAGCGACCCGGGCGCGCAGCCGCTGCCCAGGAAAGTACGCGACTCCCCCGCCAGGGCGCCCGCGGCGACGCTCAGGTTGACCGTGCGCACGGGCCCGGCAGGCAGGTAGAGCTGCCGCTGGTAGCCGGCCAGGAGATCGACCAGCGCCGATTCCTTAGTGGTGCTCGGCACCAGTTGCGCGTAGACGCTCTGCAGCCGCAGGTTGAGGTCGCCGGCGCTGACCGCCTGGGCCAGCGGGCTGATGCCGTAGTAGCGCGCCGCATCGGCCACCTGGGTACTCAGCACCCGCGCCTTGGTCTGGCCGCTGAGGGCCGTGGCGCTGGTCCCGCCCGGCGTTACCTGGCCGCCCGGAAACTCGCGCAGCAGCGGCGCGCTCAGGGCCAGGTCGAGACGGCGACGGGTGAAGTTCATGAAGTTGCCCTGGCCATACTCGTAGGTAAAGGCTTCCAGACGGTGCTCGACGCCGATGATGCGCACGTACTGCGCGCCGTTCGGGCCGCTGAGCTGGTACACCTCGCCGACCTCGGGGATGCGCTGCTCCTCGCGCTGCACGCAGGCCAGACCGCGCTGGCCGGCCAACTGGGTGCCGAGCAGGTCGAAGGGCGCGGCGGTGGCCGCGGCCACATAGCTCTCGATGGCATCGCGGGCGTCGGCGCGCACGTCGGTCTGGCTGTGGGTGTTGAACAGCAGCACCGACACCCGCGGATCGGCTGGCGCCTCGGTGACGATGGCGTGGGCGCCCAGGTACTGGTCGGCGTTGCTGGTCATCACCCCGGCGAACACCTTGCGCAGGTTGATGCGCCCGGTGGTGCGGTCCAGGCGGCTGATGTCGGGAAACAGGTTGTTCACCTCGCCATCCACCACCGCGTGGCCGGTGGCTCGGCCGCCGCCGTCGGCCTCGTCGGTCAGGCGTTGGGATTTGAGCAGCTTCACGTCGCTGGCAGTGATGGCCATGCGGATCTCCAGGCAGAAAAAAGCCCGCACGCGGCGGGCTGGTCGGTATCAGGGGGTGGGTGGTGGCGGCGCCACGCTGATCAGGCGCAGGGTGACGTCGTAATCCGCCTCGGGCGCTGGCTGCACCTCGCGAAACAGCGGTTTGGCCTCCAGCGGCGCGCCGTCCACGCGATTGAAGATCACCCAGTGCTGGCGGCCATCGGCCAGGGTCAGGTGCATGATCCGCCCAGGCTGGTCGCGCATCGCTTCCAGTTGCCGCACCACCGCCAGCGGTGTCCAGACCCCGCCGTTGCTGGCCAGGGTGATCGGCCGCCCGTAGCGCTTGACGCCCTCCTGAACGATCAGCGCGCCGCTGAGTGAGCGCTCCTGGGTCTGCTCCACCGCCGACCAGTCGAACTCGTCCACCCACTCGAACTGGTCGTCGAGCGGCACGTCATCGAGCATCATCTACAGCGTCCTCAGCCCGGCATCTTCAAGCAGCCCGAGCAGCGTGGTTTCGTCGGTGGGGTTGGCGAGCGCGACCTCGACGGCCCTGCCCTTGCTCTCCAGGCGGATCACCTTGCTCGGCGTGGGCGGCGGGGCAGCCGGCGCGGACGGCTTGGCCGCCTCGATGCGCTTTTCCTGCTCCTCGCGCTGCCGTTGCTGGGCGGTGGCCGCCTCGATCTGGCGCAGCAGACCGAGGGAACGGTTGACGTTGGTCACCGCGTCGCTGTCGCCCTTGGCGCGGGCTTCGGCCAGTTGCGCCTGTAGCTCGCGCTGGCGGGCGGCGAAGCGCCGCCGCTCGATGTCCGCCTGGCGTCCTTCCAGACCGTCCAGTTCGTCCTGCAGGCTCTCCAAGGTCGAGCGGGTCGATTCGCCCATCTGGCGCATCTGTTGCTCGGCTGAACGGATCGCTGATTCCAGTCCACTGAGGTCGGCTTCATCGAGCAGGCCCAGGGTGCTCTTGGCCCCCTTGGCCGCCGAGACGAACTGGCGCAGCGTCATCGCACCGCTTTCGTAGCGGTTCATCAGGCTCTGCAGGGCCAGTTTCTGCCCCAGGGCGGACTTCTGCAGCTCCAGACTCTGCACCTGGGTCTGCGTCTGCCAGCGGCTGAAGGCCGACATGCCGGGCGTCAGCGATGCCTGCTTGATGCCCGCCAACTGCTCGTTGACCCGCTTCAGGGAGGCCTCGGTGGCCGACAGGTCGCTGGTGTCGATCTCCACCTTGGTGCTGGCCAGACCGCGCAGGCGGTCGAACGCTTCCAGGGCCGCGGCACTGATCGCGGCCAGCGGCTCGCGCGCGCGAGTCATCACCCCGCCGACGAAGTCGGACATGGAAGACAGGTCGCGCTTGGCGTCTTCGCTGCCCTTGCGCCGCGCCTGCATAGCCGCGTCGCCGGCCTTGCGCTCGGCCTCCATGCGCTTGCCGGACTCCCGGCGCAGCTGCTCGCTGGTGACGATGGCGTCGCGGTCGGCCTGGTTCTTTTCCCGCTGTGCCTGGGTGCCTGCGACGACGGCGCCTTTGAGTTCCTGCTGGCGCTCGCTGGTCTTCTTCAGCTCGGCGTTGTACTGCGCCGCGGAGATCTCGCCGTCGTTGTACAGTCGGCGCAGGGCGCTGCGGATGTTGTTGATGTCGACGTCGGTCTTGGCGCTGGCTATCGCCTGCTGCACCGCCTGCAGGTCGCCGAGCTTGTCGTCCAGGTCCGATACCGCGGCGCCCGCCCCTTCCGCCGCCGTGCCCAACTGCTGGAGCTGGCCGTTGAGCAGGTTGGTGGCCTGGGCGAACTGCTCCTGGCTCAGTTGGCCCTCGGCGAAGGCCTTGAGCAGAGCACCGCGCAGGCCCTCCAGTTGCTGCACGCTGGACGCCATATCGATGAGCCGCACGGCGTCGGCCATATCGGTGATGGCTTGGGTGCCCGCCACCGCCGCGGCAATGGCGGCATCCTTCACCCGCTGCTGATTGGCGACCAGCTCATCGGCCAGCGCCTGATTGAGCATGCGCTGCTGTTCCGCTTCGCTCTTCACCGCGGCGGTCTGCTCGGCGGCGCTGTCGGCGGCGGCCTGAGCGGTGTTGCGCCAAGTGTCCTCGATGTCCTGACCGTCCTGGCGGATCTGCTCCAGAAAGCCGTCGGTCATGCCGTCCAGCATCTGCCGGGCGTCGGCGATGGCCGCGCGCAGTCGCTCGCCGCCGAAGGACTCGGGCACTGCCTTGGCCACGGTGGCGAACACGGCCAGCATGCGGTTGCCGAAGCTGGTCAGTGCCGCGCCGGCCAGGGATATACCGGCGGTGAGGCCGTTGAACAGCGTGCGAAACGGTGCGACGAACAGCGCGATGCGCTGAGTGGCGTCATCGATCTTGCTGCCGAAACCGTCGAGCCAGGCGCTGCTGTCGTCGGCCAAGGTCTTGAAGTCGACCTCGAGCAGTTGCGTGACGAAGGCTTTCACCTTCTCGGCGCCCTCGATGAACGCGCCCGACAGCGACTTGGCCAGACGATCCAGGCGCCCGTCGGCATCCATCTGGCTGATGGTGTCACCGAGCGCCTTGAACTGACCCTTGACGTACTCCAGCGCCCCGGACTCGGCGATACGGTTGAGGAAGTCGCTGGCCTGGTCCTTGAGGTTGCTGATCAGGCCGCTCAAGCGGCTCATGTTGGCCTCGGCCGCCCCGGTGCTGGTCCGGCCGATCTCGGCGACCAGGGCCGCCAGCACGTCGCGGCCAAGCTTGCCCTTGCTCGCCAGCTCCTCCAGCTGGCTGGCGTTCTTGCCGGTGACCTTGGCCAGCAGATCCCAGGCCGGCACACCGCGCTCGACCAGCTGCAGGATCTCTTCGGTCTGCAGCTTGTTTTTGGCATACGCCTGGCCGACCGCGCCGATGATGCCCTGCAGACGCTCCATGCCGCCGCCGAGCTTCTCGTTCTGGTCCACCAGGGCGCGCAGGGTGCCGTCCATGGGATCGACGCCATACGCCTTGAGCTGGGCGAAGGCTTCGGTCACCTCCTCCAGCTGCAGCGGCGTGGTTCGGGCAAAGTCCTTGATCCAGGCGGTGGCCGCCTCGCCCGCGGCGACCGAGCCCATCAGGGCGGTCATGCGGGTTTGCAAACCCTCGAACTGGTCGCCGGTGCGCAGCATCGCGACGATGCCGTCGCGCAGGGCGGCGAAGCCGCGGGCGACCAGGCCGAGGACGGCGTTCAGACCCACGAACGCAGCGGCAAAGGCCAGGGCCTGTTTGGCGCCGCCGGACAGCGCCTCACGCGCCGCACCGACCCGCGAGGCATGTTCGGCCGAGCTGCGCGCGGCGGCGGCGCTCGCCCGATGGGCCGCCTTGAGCTGCTCGGTGTTCTCGCCCAGGGCTGCGCTGGCTCGGCCAACCTCGGCAGCCAGGCGCTGCTGCTCGTCGCTCAGGTTGTCGACGTCGATGCCGGCCGCTCGCGCGGCCTTCTCCTGGTCTTCCAGCTTGGATGTCAGCGCACTGATCTGCCGGCGCGCCCGGCTGGCCTCACGCTCGGCATCCTTTAGCGACTGCTGCAGGCCGGCGGCTTCGGGCGAGGCATTGAGGGCCTCGCGCAGTTCGCGCACCTGCTGCTCGGTCTGGCTCAGGGCGCGGCGCGATTGCTCCAAGGTGCGGCGGGTGTCATCGATACCCTTGGCCAGGCCGGTCGCCGCCTTGGCCGAGTCCAGGGCCTGGCCGAGCTTTTCGGCCTCCTGGCGTAGACCATCGATGGCTGCGCTGGACTTCGCCGCCGCCGGCGATAGTTCGTCCTTGCCGCGCAGGATGAACTGGATCAGGCGTTCTTTAATGCCTGCCATCTCGGTTTCTCCGGGCAATAAAAAACCCGCCGAAGCGGGTTTAGATGTGTACCTGTTGGTCAGTTCTTGATTTGAATACTGACCCTGTCTTCCGCCACGCCATAGGTCCAGGCCAGGCGCCGAGTGGCTTCAGCCAAGCTAAGCAGGCTCAGGGTTGAGTCTGCGGTGAATCTAATAGTCTCAGCTGCTTGCTGGATTCTCTCAGCATTGATTTCATGCAGGACAGAACCGTTCAGCACTTCATCGGAGAAACGACGGAACAACTCCATACGAAGCTGAGGATCAATCTCCCGCGTGCTGATCAACCCCTCCAAATGAGCAGTGACCTCACTGCTGTCAGCAGCTACTTCAAAGGAAAACTTTCTGATTTTGGCAACCCAAACCGGGGTTTGATAGCGATCGTAGGTCACTACGTATTCCACTGTTCGCAGAGAGCGAAGCTCCTCGCACTCAAACGTGACAATGCCATGGGTCCGGATGCTCTCTGATACTGATTCTGCGTGAAAAATAGAAATAGCTCTGCTCATTTGATACTCCCTGCTTAACGCTCACCCAGCCGGATGACTCACGCTCTCGATTCTGCGCTTCACTTCAATCGGGTCATCAATGCTCCGATAGACCACATCACTGATTCCCCTTCCGGTGACCTTTACGTTTCCGAACCCGAACATCCGACCGAGAACGCCTTGGTCCAACTCGACGGTTTCAACCGAACCCAGCTTCATCTCCTCGGTTTTCCGGCTGATGATGCCACGCTTCACAATGACTCGCTTATTGGTCAACCCTTGTTCCAGCGACCGTAGTTTCAGCCATTGATAGATGGCCACCGGCAGGAGTATTCCCAGAGTCAGGACAGCGGCCAATCCCCATAGCCAGACGGATATCCATGATGCCCAGTGCAGCGTGAAGACTGCCTCGACGCGCTCACCAGCCGAGAGTGAGCCACGGATGTAAGGGGGAATCTCGTCCAAATCATCGAGCGGAGCAGCGATTGACTCGGATGGCTGCGACTTCAGCTCAGCCAAGGATCTCTGCTGTTTTAGCAACAGCGCTTTCTCGTAAAACGCGCCGCAATCCGGACAGCGCAAAGGATCACCGAAGGCTGATGCAGGAGCTTCGTGATCGCAGGCTGGGCATTGCATAGGGTGTCTCCGTTCTCAAAGTCGGGAGACATTAGCACCAGACCGCCCATTACACAGCCTCGGTTTGCTTCCCACCGCTGCGGCGGAAGATGTTCGTCCATCACTCGGCTCGTTACACTCGCTGCTTTGTCATGCAGGAGACCGTGCACATGGATTTGCTGAACCCAACTGGCTGGACGGCCATCATCCTGAGCACTTTGCTCACAGGTATTATTGGAATCTCACCGAAGTTCGCCCGCCACTTCGCAGCAAAATGGAAGCTACGAAGCCGCAAAGCAAAGCGACAGCAAATTACCCGCTTTAAGGAAATCTCGGCCGACTCGCTACTGTTGCAGCGCGAGATCGTAAGCAGCGGCGTCTATCAGGCCATCTTCGTTCTCAGTGGCATGGTCTTTCTGTGTTCGTTGCCGCTACTGGTTGCCGAGACCCCCAAGCAATTGCCCTTTGTGCTGATGCTTTCGGCGCCGATCTACATCTACGAGGTGATGTGGTTGAAGAAGCGGGACTTCCTCAATGACTTCGCCAAGTGGCGGAAGAAGAAGGGTCAACGCACCGCCCAACGTCTCGCCCCGACACCGCTGCCCAAGCCCAAGGCCACCAAGCGCAAAGCACCGCAGCCTGCATGAACCTGGGCCATCCATGGCCCGCACTTAGGCAGCCTTGTTCAGCAGCGTCATCACGCAGAACTTGGAAATATCGCTGGCCTGCACGGTCGGGTCGGCGAGGATCTCCACTGGCCCTTCCAGCTTCACGTAGTCCTGACCGAGCACCGGGAACTCCTGCAGCATGCCGAACTTCGCCCGGCGCACGGCGAGGCTGTAGGGCTCGCCCGACTGCGCGTCGTTGAGGCCGGCGATGTATAGCTCCAGCTCCACCTGGGCGCCGTTGAGCATGTGCACCTCGCTAGTCTTCAGCCGGGTGTAGCTGGCCTTGATGCCCGCCGCGGTGATCCCACCGCCGCCGATCACGGTGATGCCGTGTGGGGTCAGCAGGTAATCGGTACCGGGATTCAGCGCTGCATCGGCTGCCGTCTTGATCACCGGCGCCACGCTGAGGTCGGGCAGGTGCTTGAAGGGGATCAGCTCCCCATCAATACCGGCACAGGCCAGCACCTCGTCCACCACCGCCCCGGCGGCGATCTCTTTCAACGTTGCTCGGGTCACCCGGGCGATGTTGGTGGGGGTCAGGTCATACATGCCGATGGTGGCGGTGACGTCGGTTGGGCGCTCACGCACGTTGCGGTTACCGCCGCCGCCCATGAAATTGGGCAGTGTCTTGCGGTCGGTGGCGTAGCGCAGGTTGAAGGTATCGCAGTTGCCGAACGGCAGGAGGGCGTCTTGGCTCTGGTAGGCGCGCCCCCAGATCACGCCCTCGCCGATGAAGGAGCGGTCGATGGTTTGAGACATGGTGAGTTCCTTGCGGGATGTTCGGGTGGCGCGCTGTGTGGGCGCGGGTTACTGGGTGTCGCCGGACTTGGCAGGCTTGCCGGCCCTCTCGGCGAAGGCCCCCACCTTCAGCTTCAGGGCATGGTCGATGGCGGCCTGGCTGAGCGTGGTCTTGGTGCAGTTGGCGGCCGGGCGATAGTTGCCTGGCGTGATGGCACGGGTCTGCGCCCCTTCACGGATGTGAAAGGGGGCACTCACGGTGAACGTGGGCATGGGTGGCTCCGTTATTTCAGGGGTTGGACGTAGGTGATCTGCAGCGGCATGAGCCGGGCCGACCAGCGCTGGCCCTCGCCGGCCGGCATCAGCGAGTCGGGCAGGAACGCCGCCTGAATGACGCCGGGCGTCTTCAGCCCAGCCTTGGTACCGGCCAGGGCCGCCTTGACCGCCAGGCGTCCGGCGCGCAGCTGCGGACCGAAGCCGCGGCGCCGGGTCAGCAGGGTGATGTTCAGCGTCAGCCGCTCCTTGATACCCGCCGCGCCGATCCGCTCCAGCTCCTCGGTGTCGCCGGGCTGGATGACGATCAGGTCATTGGGCAACGTCTCGTCGTCGGCATCGATCACCCGCAGTACGAAGTTCTCCTCGACCAGGGCGCCGAAGTCTGGCACCCCGCCGAGCGCCTCGACCAGTTCGGCGAGCACGCGCGATTGCAGGTCGTCGGGCATGTCAGGGCCTCACATAGAAGGTGATCAGGTGGCCGTCGTCTTCGGCGATGCCGTCGAGGTGCCAGGTCTTGCCCTCCATGCGGAAGGCGCCCTGGCGATCGAACGGCTGCAGCAGGGCCTGGCGCACGCAGAAGGTGCGTTGGCGTTGCAGGGCACCGCTCTCGGTGATGCGCTCCACACCCTGCTCCACGATCACCGGCACGCCCTCAACGAGCACCGCCCCCGTGCGAGACAGGTAGTCGGCGGTGCCATCGTTCAGGCTGTCCATCACTGCGTCGTCGAGATCGTCGATAAGGTCCGAGAAACCGGCCATATCAGCGGGTCAACAGGATGTTGCCGCGCGGGCGGGTGCACAGGTGCAGCGGGTTGGACTGCGCCTCGCCCTGCACGCCCTTGTCGTACTTCATGCGTTCGAGCTTGGTGTAGTACGGCACGCCCAGGGTGTTGACCGTCTCCGTGTAGTTGGCCGGAGCAAACACCGACTTGAACAGGCCCGGCACACCGTCGGGTACCAGGTAGGCTTCGTCATCGCCCACGAAGGGCACACCGTTGACCTTGCCGCGATAGCGAATCCACAGCACACCGCCAAATTCGAACGCCTGCCGGCGGTCGCCGCGCAGGGCCGCGGCGGCTTCGTGGTTGCGATAGGTTTCCTTCACCGACTCGTCGGTGATCAGGTCCGTCCAGAAGCGTCGGCCGCACCAGGCAATCGCGCCCGTGCCGGTAGCGTTGCCCAAGGCATCTTCCTGCATGTCGAGCGCTTCGCCGGCCCGCACGCTGACGTCCACCTGACCGAACTCCATTTTCAGCTTCTGCTGCTTGATGCCGAACTGGTGGTAGAGGTCGACCAGCACGCTGCCATCCTTGTCCAGCACCTGGCCCTTGATGGCGCCGATGCGCTGGTATTCATGGGTGAGGTCGAGCTGGCCGCGCACCTTGTCCAGGCGGGCATTCACCACCGCCTGCACGCCCTGCAGCTCGGTGCGGCTGCCGAAGGCGCGAATGCCCTGGATCTCGTCGGCCATGATGGTGAACTCCTGCGGCAGGTGCACGCAGTTGAACGGGATCAGCTGACGCTTGCTGCCGATCACCACTTGCCCCGGCGCGCCCCGCGGGGCCGCCGCCACCAGTTCGAGCACGTCGCCGTCCTTCTCGATCTGCTGGGTGACGGTGGTACTGCCTTCTTCGGTAAACAGACCCGAGGCGGCGATCTGTCCGGGAATGGGATGCTCTTCGTTGATGACGGCGAGCAGCGAGGTGACGCTGAAGGCGTCGTCTTCGAAAATGGAAATCTCAGCCATGTCGGGCTCCTGGAAACGAAAAAACCCGCAGGTGCGGGCTGGGGTGTCAGCGGTAGGAAGGCCAGGGATCAGGGGCGAATAACGATGCCCTGGGCGAGCAGATCGAGGCGGCCATTGGCATCGAGGCCGGTGAGCAGGCGCTCGATCACCTCGGCGTCGCGCACGATGGCCACCGCGCGCACGTCGTTCAGGCTGGCATCCACCGGGGCGAACAGAATGCCGCCCGCCGTGCGCCGGCCATCGTCGGTGCCGCCGTCTTCATAGGGGCGCCATTCGCCCAGCCCCGCCACCACGCTCAGGGTGAAGCCGTCGCCTTCGGCAAAATCGGTGGCGCCATCGCTAAGGGTGAAACTCAGGCCCTTGCCGCTGAACGGCACGCCGACGGTGCCGGTCCCGACCACCGCGCCGAGCGGGTCAATCAACTCGAAGCTGCCGCCATTGGCCGCGGCGGCAGTGATGGTCAACTGATAATCGCCGGTGATCGCGGCGCTGGTCACCGAGGCCGCGCTGACGGTGCCGTTGCCGGTGTTTTCCGCCTTGGCCGTTGCGGTCACCGCGTTGGCGGCGGTGATCTGCGCGATCAGCGTGCCGGCGGCGAGACGGCCGGCGCCGGCGCTGAGGGTCACTTCTTCGCGGCTGCGGGTGCCGCTGGCCTCCGAGAGAAGGAATTCCCCGGCGTGTACGCCTTCGATTTTGATGCTCATGGCTGCCCTCCTGTCGAGGCTTTGGGTTTACGGCTGGCATAGATGGCGCCAGGGTCCACGACCTTGGCGGCCGGGGCCGGCTGGAGTTCGTCCAGCGGGGGTTTGTTGTTGATTTCCACTTGGCTGCTGCGCTGGACCAGCGTGTCGAATAGCTGAATGCGCGCGGCATCGGCATCCAGGCCGTCGCGGATCAGCTCGACCGCCCGCTCCGGCAGCTTGGCCAGCACACAGAGGTCACGCAGCGCCTTGGCCCGGCTGAGTTCGGCCTGGACCGCAGCGGCGCTCTTCAGGCCGCTGGCCTTGATCAGCAGCGGCGCGACGTTGGCCAGGCCGGCCGCCTGGCATTCGGCGGTAAGCTGTTCGGCCAGCGCAACCGGATCGGGCGCCGGTTCCGGCGGTGGCGCCTCCGGGTTCAGCTCCGGGTCAGACGGCGGATCTTCCGGCGCCTGCTCCTGCAGGTTGGTGACCAACTCCCGAGCCTGCGGCGGGGCGTTGCGGTAGCGGTTGAGCAGCTTGGCGTGGCCGAGCGCGGCCTTGATCTGTGCGCCGACCAGCACCTCATCGATGAAGCCCAGGGCCTTGGCCTCGGCGGCGGTCATCCAGGTGGTGGCGTTGATCTTGGCCAGCAGCTCGTCGTCGCCCAGATTGAGCGGCCGGCGCTTGTAGCAGGCCACGATCAGCTCGCGGGACTTGTCCAGCAGATCGGCGTAGGCGCGCAGCTCGGCGCTTTCGGCGCCCTGCAGCCAGTCGATGTTGGGGTTGTGGATCATGTACAGGCCGTTGTCGGCCATGGTCACCCGGTGGGCCCCTGAGACGGCCACGGTGCCGGCGCTGTAGCAGGCGCCGACGATGCGCCCCTCGCAGCGCTCGCCCAGATCGCGCAGGGCGTTGTGGATGGCGATGCCCTCCATCAGGTCGCCGCCGATGGTGGCGAAGCTCACCACCACCTTCGACTGCCCATCATCAAGGGCCTTGAGGTCGCGCACGAACACCTCGGCGCTAATGCCCCAGTAGCCGATCTCGCCATACACCATGGCTTCGATCCCCTCCTCGGTGACCCGCATGCTGTACCAGTGGTCGCGGGGCTGCTCCTGCGGGCCCAGGTTGCGGATGCGCGGCATCGGCAGCGCGCGGGCGCCCTGCATGACCAGCATCAGGCACAGCCCGGACCAGTAGTTACGCAGCGTCTTCATGGGGTTTGTCCTCTTGCTCGGTCGCTTGCGCGACGGTGTCGGTGGTGTAGTTGAGGCCCAGGCGCCGGGCGCGGGCGTTGTCCTGGGCGTTTTCGTCGTCGATGACTTCGGCGTCGTAGCCGCTGCGCAGCACGTGTTCGCTGCGGCTGTTCAGCCCGCCCTTGATCTCCAGCAGCTTGCCCTGCACGTCCTGCACCGGATGGATATAGGCCCAGCCCTGCGGTACCCAGCGCGTGCGCAGGTATTCGCGGCGCCGCTCGCTATAGGCAGGCAGGCGAATGGCGCCGGACAGCACGGCGGTGTCCAGCCAGGCGGCGCGCACCGGCCGGCAAAGCTGGTAGACGTACACGCTGAACTGCAGCTGCTCAATGCGGCGCCGGAACTCGTTGAGCAGCACGCGCAATACGCGGTCGCTGATGTCGGCCATGTCGCCGGTCAGCAGTTCGTAGGGCAGCCCCACGCCGGCGGCGACCGCCTGCAGCTGCTGCCGCATGAACTCGACGTAGGTGTTGCCGGCATCCGGTGGGTCGGAGAAGGTCACCTCCTCCCCGGCCAGCAACTCCTGCATGGTGCCGGGCTCCAGGCCGACCATCGGCGCGCCGTCGCTATCGAGCTGATACGGCTGGCCGGTCTGCGGATCGAGCTGCGGCGGCCCCTCGCTGGCGGGCCGGGTGATGAAGCCGGCGAACAGGTTCGCCACCTCCTGACGGAACAGCACCGCGTCGTCGTAGTTGTCCAGCGATTTGAGCCGCAGCAGCACCGGCGCCAGTCGCGGCACGCCGCGCAACTGGCCACCCTCCAGCGGCTCGAAGATGTGCAGCACCTGGTCCGCCGGGATGCGGTGCAGCGTGTTGTAGCTGTACTGGCTGGCGTTGGCATCACCGGGGTGCGTCTTGTACATCCAATAGGCCACCCGCTGGCCGATGCCGTTGAACTCGATGCCGGCGCGCACCGGGTTGCCGGCACGGGTGCGGAAGTTCTTCTCGGTCGGCACGAACTCCGGGGCCAGCACCTGCAGTTGCAGGGGCACGGCCAGGCCGTCCTCGACGCGGCGCGTGCGCAGTCGCACGAAGCATTCGCCGCTCTCCTCGACCATGCGCGCGATCATCGCCTGCAGGCCGTAGAAGTCGGTGAGGTTATCGGCGTCGGCTTCGTCGACCCAGTCCTCCCACAGCTGATGCAGCGCCGAGCGCACGGCGGCGTCCTTGGTCTTGGCCCGCGGCGTGATGCCGCTGCCGATCAGGCTGCTGACCCGTCGGTCGATGGCGCTGAAGGCATAGGGGTCGTTGCGCACGGCGGCGCGCGAGCGCTTGCGTAAAGTGGGCAACGCCGGAATCGCGATGGCATTCAGGGCGACGTCCGGGGCGTCCCAGCCCGCCGCGCGGCGGCCGGTGCCGGCACCCTCGTAACTGTTGCGAATGCGCTTGGGCGTGTTGCGGATACGGGCCATCAGATGCCTTTGCCTCGGTGGTAGAGCCGGCTCATGCGCGGGCGGTTCGATTGGTTGGCCGCCTCGCGCGCGGCCTGGGCGGCGTACTCGGTTTCGAGCATGCGCAGGCTGGCCAACTGGGCGCGGTCGATCTGGCGGTCGCCCTTGCGTACCGATTGGCCCTTTTCGAGGATGTCCTTGATCGACGCCCGGACCTCGTCCAGGCGCTGCTGTGCAGTTGTCATGCTGACCTCGCGGGGGGCGCTCACCGCCCCAGGTAGGCGCTGCGCGAGCTGCGCCGCGCCGGTGGTTTCGCCACGCTCGCCGGCGCGGATCGCGGCGACGGCGGGTTGTCGGGTTCGTGTGCGGGCTCCGCCGCCGGCCGCTCGGCGAACAGGCTGGATTGCGACACCGCCATCTTCAGGCGCTGCCAGTCGTTGACGCCGTAACGGTGCAGGCCCAGGTAGTGGGCCATCGCCAGGTTGTACACCAGCAGGTCGAGGCCCTCGTTGCGGTCGGCCTTGGCCTTCACGTACTCGGTGCGTTTGTGTCCGCGCACGTAGCGGGTGATCTTTCGTTCGGCGACGATCTGGTCATAGAAGTCGTCCGGTAGATCCTTGGAGAAGTGCAAGGCACCGGGGCCCTCGGCCAGCGGGTAGCGGTTGTAGATCCAGTCCTTGGCCGTGTCGGTGCCGAGCATCCACAGCTCGGCGCCCTGTTTCTCGGTGGTGCCCTTCCAAGTCACGTCGACCTTCGACGGACGCTGGGCGATCACCGGGCGGCCGGGTTTGCTGTGCCCCTTCACCGCGAACACGTTGCGCCAGCGGCGCAGGCGGGTGAACTGGTACACCTCGTCGGTGTGGTGGCCACCGGAGTCCACCGCGGTGGCAACGATGGCCAGCTCGACGCCCGAAGCGTGCCGGTAACGGTGCTTGAGCTTGTCGTCCAGCAGCGCCCAGGTGCGCTCGTCCGAAGGGTTGCCCATGATCACCTGGTGATCCACAGTCCAACGCTCCAGGCCCTCGCCCCAGCCGATCACCAGCAGCTCCAGGCGATCGCCCTGGGTGTCCACCGCGGCAGTGAGCATCAGGGCGTCGCGCGGCACGCTGCCCAGCGGGAAGTCCTCGGCGCGGGCCCGCAGCTCGCTGGCCTTGGTCATCTCCTGGGCGCTGTCCCACACCCGGGCCAAGCGGGTGTTGTAGAACACCTGCATGGGTTCCAGGTCGCCCTTCTCCTGTGCCTTGCGGGCCTTCTCGAACTGCTTGGCCAACCCGGCCCAGCTGACCCAGCCGAGCGGCGCATAGAGCGCATTCAGGTAGAAGCCCACCGTCTCGCCGTCGCCTTCGGCATGGCTGCGCCACTCGCCCGCGGCGAGCATGGCGGTCTTGTGGTGCTCCTCGATCTGCGCGTGACAGGCCGGGTTGGCGCAGAGGTAATCCACGCGGCTGAAGTCGTCGCTGTACTTGAGGTTTTCCCACTCCAGCACCTGCATGTGCCGGCAGTGCGGGCACGGCACGTAGAAGTGCCGCTGATCGCTGATGGCGTAAAGGTCGGCGATCTTCGACACGCCTTTGAGCGTCGGCGAGCTGGAGTAGTAGAACTTCGCCCGCCGGCCGAAGGTGGAGCCGCGTGCCTCGGCGATCTCGATCGGATCGCCTTCGCCGTTGAGGTCGATTTCCCAGCGGTCGATCTCGTCGCCGTAGATGTAGCGCGCCGCCAGCTCCGCCAGGTTGGCAGCCGAGCCGGCGGTGGTGCAGTACAGCGTGCCGCCTTCGAATTCCTTGGTGTCGATGGTGTTGCGCGCATCGCGCGAGCGCGGCTTGGCCACGCGTTCGCGCAGTTCGGGCACCGCGTCGATGGTCTTGCTGATCCGGCTCGATACCCGCTTGGCCAGACCCATGCTCGGCAACAGCGCGAGGATGTTGGCCGGCGCCATGTGAATGCAGCCGCCGATCCAGTTGAGCGCGATCTGCGTCTTCATCAGCTGTGAGGCCACCATGGTGACCACCCGTTTGGCCGGGTGATTGGGCGACAGGCAGCGCATCGGCTCGCGGGCGTAGGGGGTGCGCTCGGTGTGGTACTTGCCGGGCTCGGCGGCGCCGGTTTCGCGGGGGATGCGCTGGTAGGCATCGGCCCACTCATCGATCCAGAGTTCGGGGTCGGGCTTGAGCCCTCGGCGGTATGCCGCGCGGTACGTGGCGGCACCGTCGGCATACGGGTATTCCATGGCTCAGTCGGCCTCCTCGGCCTCGTGTTCAATGACTCTGCCCGGCGCAATCAGCCGGTCGGCATCGTCCAGTACCTGGCGCAGCAGGCTGGTGAGCCGGCGCTCCATTTCCCAGGGATCGTCGAGGGCGATCAGCTCGCCGCTGACCTTGGCCGGCAGGCCCATCAGCAGGTCGCGCAGGGTGCGGGCAATCTCGAAGCCGGTACGGTCGACGGCGTCGCGCTCCACCAGCTCGCCGCGGCCCTTGCGGAACTCCTCTTCGGCCAGCAGCGCCAGGAAGTGCTCGCGACGTGCGCGGGCCTTCTGGAAGTCGGGCAGCTTGTCCGGGTTCGGCGCCGGCTCATGGGACGGTGCAGTGGGCGCCACCAGGGCGTGCACGCCCTTCTCGGCCCGGTCGCGCTGGTGGCGGTTGGCAACGCCGACCTTGCTCGGGTCGGCGGTGCTGGCGAGCAACGCATCGGTCGCCTCGGCGTCCACCCGGCCGGCGGCATCGAGCACCAAGCGACCCTGCTTGGCCAGCTTGGAGACATAGGCGCGCGACCAGCCGCGGCTATCCGCGTACTCCGATTTGGTAATGAATGACATGCGGGCTACCTGTTAACCGCGATGAACCAGCGGGTTAACCCGGTTAACCCTGTTAACTAACTTCCAGGGGCTGCCACTGACACGAGAACGCGGCTCCAATTACCCTTGCCGGTCCCCGCTTACTGGGGCCCCCGGCCCCAATCCGCACTCAGCGGGCCGACCGGCGTGGCCGGTCTGACAGGGTGCCGGCCAGGGCCTTCTGCACCGCCAGGTCGATGTTGGCGGACAACTCGCGGTCGGCGACGCGGGCCACGATGCCGTGGAAGTCCAGGCGCGCCCGGTAGCTGGGTTGCCGCACGAAGGCGAGCACCACGGCGATGCTCGCTCCCCTACGCTCGGCGATGCCAATCGGCGTCTTGCCCCGGCGCATCACGAAGAACGCCTGGGCGTGCCCTTTACGCTGACTGCGCCGGCTGCGGCTGGCATTGCCGGTATAGCCATCGCGGTCGGCGATCTGCAGGCCGCTCTTGAGCTGGGCGATCTGCCCCTGACTCAGGTTGCCGTAGCGATCCAACCGCGCGCCGGCCCCCGGCACAATGAAGCGTCCCGGCGGCAGAATGCCCTTGGCTCGAAGCAGCCGCTCCAGGCCCTTCTGCTCCCGCGTACCGCCGAATACCTCGGCCTTAAGCCAGCGATCCGGGGCGATGTCCTTGGAGGTGCGGTAGTCGTCGATCCACAGCGCGGCGGCCAGGCTGCTGGGCTTAGCCTCGAAGACCTTGATGCTTTTCAGCGTCCAGGGCGTGGGCCGGTCGAAGACGCTGGCCATCTCCCGGTGCAGCGCGTTGCGCGCCTGATAGGCGGAGTGACTCAGCGCATCGGCCATTACCTGGCGCGGCAGATCGCCACCGAGAAAGGCCAGCTCGCCGAGGGCCTGCTCGATGCCAAGCGGTTCGACCTTGGCCCTCATTCGGTCGGCGGCGAGGTCGGCGGCACGTCGCACGCGCCAATGCGCTTGGCCAGTGCCCGCTCATACAGCGCGCTGGCCACGTCGGCGCCCATGGTGGCGACCACGCAGCCGATGGCCACCGCCACCAGCACATGAGCACCGGCCGCCCACACCAGGGCGAAGGTGGCCAGGCCGAACACCGCCGAAGCGCCGGCCCGCAGGCCGATACGCTTGACCAGCGCCCAGCCGCTCAGCCCCGCCTTGTCGGCGCGCCATGCCTCGCCGGAAAAGCCCGCTACCACCGCGATAATGGCAACCGCCCATAGCGGTACATCAGCCAGCACCTGCGCCTGCTGCTCGTTCATGTTCACCTCGGTAGCGTCGAATAGGTGCCGGCCGGAGCCGGCGACGGCGCCTTGACCAGGGCGGGGAACCCAGGCGCCGAAACGAAAAAGCCCCGCCGTTTCCGGCAGGGCTTGGGATAGGTGGCCCCTTGCGGGGCCGGGTACAGGTCGTGGGGTACCCCTTCCTTGGGGCATTTGATAAGGACCGTACTGGCGACCATCTTAGCGAAGCGGCAGGCCCGGACAATCACCGGAACTCCACTCGGCCTGTAAGCGATTTGCCATAGCGCCAGAAACAACAAACCCGGCACGGTGGCCGGGTTTGCATATGGCAGTGGCGATATCAGTATGTATCAACAGAACTGATCTTCGCTTCCTCGAAAGCTACCGTAGCCGGCGCTTGAAACTTCCAGCGCTCACCGGGACCAATGTCCGAACCGTGAGCGATGGTATTGCCGACGATGACCCCACCCTTGTAGAGCTTGAACTTAACGAAGGCACTCTTGATGGTCTGCTCCGTTATGTTACTAGCTATGCCTTCAATTGCTGGAAGCCCATTCACATGCACCACTTGAAGATCGCTGATCGTGAGTGATTCCTGGGCGGAGGCTACCCCTGCAAAGAGCAACCCAATTACGGCTAGTGCCTTGCGCATATTCACTGCTTCCTTGGCTATGTACAGGGAACCGTCTTCTACACACCACGGTTCGCGTGGTCAACAATGGAACAAAACAATGGCTAGGTAGGCTGAAAGAAAACCCCGCCGGGGTGGGCGGGGTTTGCAGGTGCCCGGGCTGGGTAACCCGGGCTTTCGGCACAGCACTGTGCGCTCTGTTGCTCGCTAGGCGTACCTATCGAATCGTGGGGACTTTGTACCCCTGTAGTGACAAACCGAAAACCCCCAATTAACGGTTGTTCCTGACGGGGGCTTGCCGGGGCGCTACGGCGCCGACTGGCGCCGAGTCGCCCGACGAACGGTCAACGCCCGCCCGACGATGAAGCTCAGCACCTCGGGCCGCATGCGCTCTCGCAACCTGCTGCACGGAAGCCTGGCGCATGCGGTCGCCCTCCCGCTTCGACTCACGCCGCATACGGACGGCGAGCTCCTGACGCGACTTCAGCTCCACAGCAACCAGCTCATGCAGCCGATCCAGCAGCCGGAAGTACGCCCTGCGCCCGGCTTCGGCTCGCCCCAGCTCAAGGTCGCGCACCTGCTCGGCCACTGGCAGCGCCGGCTCGTAGGTGTAGCGCCGCGCAGCCAACCGCACGAGCAGCTCACCGCCTTCAACGCGGCCAACCGCACCGAGCGCCGCCTCCACCTCGCTGGCCACGAAGTCCGGCCCCGCACCCGCCAGCAGCATCCGCGAGCCAGCAGAGCCAGTGCGCGGCGGGCAACCCTTCCACTCCACCAACGTCCCGGCCGGGCTGCCCAAGCCACCGCTCGGCGCGCCACAACGCACGAACTCACCCCAATGCTTCAGCACCGCTTCAATCGCCTCAATCATGGCCCGTCTCCCCCTCGCCAGAACCAACCCAACACAAAAACGCCCAACCCAACACACACCCAACACACTTAAAACCCAGCAAAATCAATGCTTTCAAAGCATCTGTGCTAGGTGTGTTGGGTTTGTTGGGGTTTTCAGTCCTCGCGTGAGAGAAAAAACCGCCTCCACCTTGAGCCGCTGTAGTCGCAGAAAATGAATGCGCGCACGCCTGGGCGCGCGGGTAAACCCAACACACCCGACACAGCCGGCCAAAACCCGTGCCGCACAAGGCTTGCACCTGTGTAGGGTTGCCGGAACCGACCCAACACAAACCCAACACACCCAACACAACACCGGGCGCACTCATGCCGCACCTACCTTGACGTGATCCCATGAATCCACACTCCACCCGCCCAAACGCGCCCGCTCTCGCCATTCCGCGACGTGCTTGCCCAGCTCGGCCGCTGACAAGGATGGTGGCAGGAAGGCACCTTCATCGGAGGGGAAGAAGAACGTTCCGAACCGTCGCCCATGGCCTGATGACCAAGGGATCGCCCGCGTCTTCTCCATGCCAGGCGCCGTGCTGATGAACAGCGAGAACTTCGTCTGGCTCATCGAGTGCTCTTTGTTCCGGTGGCACCACTCCAGAAACAGCGAGTAGAGATCCGTGCTCAAGCACGCCCCCCACAGGTTCCTGCCAAGCTCGCCGACCTGCCACAGGTGCAGAAAGGTCTGCCAGCTCGCCCGGCTCAACGCCACCAGCCGTTCTCGGGCTGGCGTAACCGGTGGCTTCGTCTGAGGGTCGAAGTCGCCCAGGTCGACGCTCAGCAGCCAGCCATACAGCGCCTCGACGCCACCGTTGGCCAACTCATGCTTGATCGCCTTCTGGCGCTCGGCCGGCAGCTTTTCCTCGGGCCACATCACCAGGAAGCGGCGGTCGCTGTCGCTGATCGGCCACGGCATGATCTCGTTGGACAGGAACACCGCATTCATGTGGCTGGCTTCCTCCCAGCCGTTCACGAACTTGCTCTCGATGCGCACCGTCTGCCCGGTGATCAACTGCTTGATCTTGCCCACTTGGTTGTAGCGCTGGTCGCGCGAGACGACTTCCTCGAACACCGCCCACAGCTTGCCGCTCTGCCAGGCGTTGAAGTTGCCCTCAAGCTGCGTCTGACCCACCGTGGCCGAGTACTGGCCGTACAGCATCCCCATCACCACCGAGAACAACAGGCTCTTGCCCGATCCCTCGATGATCGAGTGCATCAGCACCGCGGTATCCATCTTCGCGCCCGTGTGCTGCAACGGATACGCCAACCACCGGGTCAGCCACTCCACCGCCTTCTCATCGTGGTTGCACAGGAAGGCGATCAACCACCGTAGGTTCTCGCACGCCGCCAGGTCGGCCGACGGCTCCAGGGGCAGGCCTTCGAACGTGTTGATGTACACCGCCGGGTCATGCGTCATCGTTGGGTCGAACACGATGTGGTTCATATCCACTACGCGACGTTCCGGGCTGTTCAGCCACAAGCTGTACGCATCGCCCAGCGCCATCTTCACCGCGCCCTCGGCAATGCGCCGTTTCTTCGCGTAGTCCCACACGTCCTTGGTGCCGTCGATGTACACATAGCGAACCAGCGGCGGCATGGTGATATCCCCCACCGCCTTGCCCGCCATCGTCCGGGCCTGCTCAATGTCGCGCACCCACTCCTCGCTGACCCGCTTCTTCGTCGAGTCAGTGACCGCGCTCCATTCCTTGAATTTGTCCTTGCCCACGTGCGCCTCGAAGGCCGCCCGCTTCATCTTCTTCGCCTTGTCGATGTCCCACACATGGGTGGTGCCTTCGATCAACGCATACCGCCGCAACAGGCTCTTGAGGCTCAGCCCCTCCCCCGTCCCCCCGTTATCGGAGCTGCCGGGCTCGCCGCCGGCCTCTGGTTCCGTTGGGGCCGGGGGAAGGTCGCCCACAGGCGGCGGTTCCGGCGGCCGGGGCGACGAACGCTTATGCTCCATGCCCAGCTCCCGCGCCGCCGCCTTGATCGCCGCTTTGGTGTCGCCGTTGTGCTCGAGGATGCAGAACACATCGAACGCATCGTTCATGTGCTCGTTGCAAAGAGGGTCGCTGCTGTGGTGCGAGTACAGGCGCTGCTCGCCCTGCTCATCCACCACATTCACCCCCGGCAAGCCGGTGGAACTCTGTGGCGCGAGCCACTTACGCCCGCGCTGGATGTAGCCGTGGCGTTGCAGCAGCGTCTCGATATCCGTGGCCCGGTTGAAGGCGTCGATCACCGAGGGGTGGTCACCGGCCTCTTTGCGAGGCGGCGAACTCTTCTTCACCTTCGCCGGTGGCTTGGCCGCGGCCGGCGCCCAGGGGCAGACTTCCAGCGCCGTGCGTTTGAAGATGTCCCACAACTGCCAGGTCTTCACCAGGTCGCTCGGCAACTCCGGCAGCCCATCGGTAGGCGGGTTGCGCCAGGTGTAGGGCTGGCCGGTATCCGGGTGGATCGAAGGCGGCAGCACATCCTGCACCGCCCCGGCCCGCAGCTCGAACACCGTCACCGGCGCGAACTCCTTCTGCCGCGCTTGCATGGCCTCGATCTGCTGCTTGTTGCCCGTCTCCCGCGCCGTTTTCAGCGCCGCCGTGGCCAGCTTGTGCTTGCTGCCGTCCGGGTCCTGCGGGTTGGGCCAGCTCAGCGAGTGGCGGTTGAACTCCAACCCTTCCGGCACCTTGAACATGATGCGAAAGCGCGCCGGGTTGCCCACCAGCGTCGGGTACACCGCCACCAGGTCATCCAGGTTGATGCCCAGCACGTCGCTGAACACTTGGCGGCAATACTCCACATGATCGACGTCGAGCGAACACACACCGCTCGGGCCCAGCACCACCCCCATGTTGTGTTTAGGGTGCGCCGACCAGAACGCCTCGGCCTGATCGGCATCCGTGATGTACCCGCCCGGCTTGTTCCAGCCGTTGCCCTTCGGGGCTTTCTGCCCCGGTTCGATGGGCACCAGGGCCAGGTTGAGGGTTTCGATGTAGCGCCGCGCCCAGGCGGCAATCGGAGTGGGGCTCCCTGCCTGCGTCATTCGACAGCCCCCTGCTCCTTGCCCTGCTGGGCTTTATTCCAGGCCTCGCCAAGGCCATGGATAGTGAAGGCATCTACAGAATGCCCACATTCAGGGCAATGCAGGCTGTAGAACGCCCCATGATCGGTGCCCAGCAAGGCGCCCTGATAGCCGCAGTGACAGGGCTTGATCTTTTCCTCCCCGCTCATCGCCGCCCCTCCAACCACGCCTGGCAATCCACGCAGAAGCGGCAACCCGGCACTGCAAGGCGCCGGGCTTGGGGAATATCGATACCGCAGTTTTCGCAGTCCTCGGCGCTCTCGCCCTGATACTGCACGCGGTTGTCGAGGGTCTGCTGCAGGCGTGCTTCCTGCGCCGCCTGCGCCAACTCGAGGAAGCGCTCATCCATCCTGGCGGCCCTCCATTGCGGCGCGTGCGCCGGCCATGATGCCAAGCACAGCACGGATTACCTCGTTGCCGTGGTGCTCGAGCAGCGCCACCTCGTGCGGCTCCCATTTGTTGTCAGCAGCCCCGCTATGCAGGCTGCCGACGAACTCGCCCTCTTTCTGCAACAGCTCGCCCACCGCACGAAGCGCGTCATGGGTGGCCGGTACCGGGGTTGGCTTGAACCAAACCGCCCCGGCCGGGCGCATCAACGCATCCAGCAGGCGCGGGTCCTGGGTGGCACCGACAATCTCTTCCAGTTCGTCAGGCGTCGGCCAGCGGCGCTCCTCGGTGAGCTTGAGTTTCTTCTGAAGGGTTTCGATATCCATGCCCAGGTCATGGGCCAGGGCAGTCAAACCGCCCTTGTAGTCGCGCCCGGAGCGATATAGCGCCTGGCGGAGAGAAAGAACCGGACCAGCGTCCGGCAGTAAGTCTGTGCGACTCATAACCGTAAATGCCCCCTTTACGGTGTAGCCATCGCGCAGGGCAAGCCCTACTCTATGGCCACGACCGATGCAGTGCTGTGTCGTCGTAAGCCGAAGCAAGGAGGTCAGAGACCTTGCCCGGCACCCCGCCGGCGCGGGAGGTCAGATTCCCGCGCCGGCAATTTCAAGCCGCTTTGCTGCGGCGGCAGCCTACGAGACGTATCTCGTAAGCCTGAAAACCGCCTGCCGGCAGTTGCCGGACACGAATATCGCGCCCGGATTTCATCATTTGGGACACGGCGCTTTGCGTGACCCCAAAGAGTTCTGCCAATTCAGGTTGACTCTTCCCCTTTGCAAAATCGGCCAGGGGCTGGCCATTGAATTCGTCCATCACGGTTTCCTCGATGGGTGGTCGGCAGGATATTAGTAGCACTTCTTTTAAAGCGCAACACAAAAAGCAGTGCAGCTATTTGGCGAATATAAGCCCCGCTTATACATTTGGCATATGGACATATCCCCCAAAGAACAAAGGGCAGAAGCGGATCGCCTGAAGGCCATCTACAAAGCCCGAAAGCAGGAAGACCGCAGCCTCACCCAAGAGCGCATAGCTGAGCTATGTGGCTGGTCTGGCCAGAGTGCTGTGAGCCAGTACATGACGGGGAAGATCCCCCTGAACCTGGCTGCATTGCTGAAGCTCGCTGCCGCATTGAAATTTCAGCTCGCCGATGTGAGCCCCAGGCTCGCTGGCCTAATTGAGCAAAAGCACCCACAGGCGCCAGATGCGGTTCCGAGCAGTCTCACCAGAGAACATCCCACCCTCTACCCAATAGAGGTATGGGACGATGGAACACCCCTCGGCCCAGACGAGGTCGAGTTGCCCTTCTTCCAGGAAGTCGAGTTATCAGCTGGCAAGGGGTCAGAAGTAATGCTTGAAACAGGGGGACGGAAACTCCGCTTTGGTCGCCGCACATTACAGCGGAAAGGCGTAGAACCTGAAACAGCAGCCTGCGTGCCAGTCACTGGCAATAGCATGGAACCAGTTTTGCCAGACGGCAGCACCGTTGGAATCGATACGGCCTCCACCCAAGTGCAAGACGGCAAAATGTACGCCCTCGATCACGGCGGGCAGTTGAGGGTTAAGCTGCTGTACCGACTCCCCGGCGGCGGCCTCCGCTTGCGGAGCTACAACTCCGACGAGCATCCCGACGAGCGTTACGAAGGCGATTATGTTGAGGACCACATCAGAGTGATCGGGAAGGTATTCTGGTACTCAGTGCTCCTTTAACGCTGAAATGAAGAGCTGCCAAATGGCGGCTTTCTAATGCCCAAAACAAACTTTATAAGCATCACTGTTGACTTGATAAATTAGTGGAGCTAATTTTAGCCGCGTACCCATTCTCTGACCTTCGGAGTACGCGAAATGCAAACGACACAGCACACTTCTACCTGCCAGGTGCATGCACACCCGGCGCTCCAACCCGCCCTCGTCTTTGAACTGCGGCGCCAGGCGCGCGACGCGGGCTGCCAGTACGTCACCAGCGAGAAACGCCGCCGCGCTCTGCAGAGCAGCACCGGCCCGTTCGGGGGTGACGCAGCATGAGCCAGATCCTGATCGGCCTCGCTGGCCACGCCCGCGTGGGTAAGGACACCGTTGCCCGCTACCTGGCGGCACACCTCACCCTCATCAGCTACGCCTTCGCCGACCCGCTCAAGCAGGCCCTGGCCGGCATGTTCCACCTCACCGCCGCCCAACTGGAAGGCGCCGAAAAGGAGCAGCCCCTGCACTGGCTGGGCAAGTCCCCGCGCGAGCTGATGCAACTGCTCGGTACCGAATGGGGCCGCGACCTGGTGCACCCGCAGCTCTGGCTGCTGCTCGCCGAGCAGAACCTCCAGCTACTGGCCGAGCACAACCAGGCCATGAAAGGCGTGGTGATCCGCGACGTGCGCTTCGACAACGAGGCGGACTGGGTGCGCAGCAAGGGCGGCGTGATCCTGCACATCATACGGCCGGACGCAGAAGCGGTCGCAGAACACGCCAGCGAGAACGGTGTGCGCGTCTATACGTTGGACTACACGCTGATCAACGACGGCTCGCTGGAACAGCTCTACGACTCGGTTGACCGCTTCATCAGCTGCCTCCAGCGCTACCGCTCCCGCGCCGCGTGAGGTCCTACTCCATGAATCGAACCACCAAAGAAGCCGCCAAGCTGCTGGGCGTTCGCCACAGCACACTGCGCGAGCGCCTGCGGACCATCCGCGCCATCAATGCCGACGGCTCGCTGGCCGCCCAGCACGTAGGCAAGGGCAACCTGTTCATAGACGTGCGCTCGCGCTGGAACCCTCACCTCGGCAAATACAGCCACTACGGCGTGCTGATGGTCACCGAAGCCGGCATTGACTGGCTGGCCAAGCAGCTCGGCGTAGCAATCACGCAGGTAACCAGCAAGGAAAGCGCCGCATGATCAAGCCAAACCCCATCATCGACGCCATTGGCGTGGTCAAGCTGGCCGGTATGCACTTCCAGAACCCGACAGCCGTATCGGCCAGCGTGGTTCGCGACGCATCCGCCGAGGTGTTGCAACGGCTGGAGTCCATCCAGCCGGAGGCCCTGCAACTGGTGACGCTCTACATGCACCTGCTGGCGATCACCCCTGTGGGCTGGCTACCGCACGTCACCCTCACCACCGACCCGCTGCGCCCGTTCGGCGCCGTGGTCACCGACGAAGCCGGCAACATCGCCGCCAGCGACAAGGCCAAATGTGTCGACAGTCTGGTCGATCTGTTGCGGCTACGGCTGACGGCGGGGTGTGGGGAGGCGCTGGCATGACGACGCTGGAACTCCTGCAACAGCGCTGGAAGGCCAATAGCCTGCCGCTGGACCAGGTGCGCGAGCACTACTTCCCGCACATCAAGACAGAGAAGCGCCTGCGTGCCCTGATCCGCGCCGGGGAGGTCAGTCTCCCCACCTTCAAGCACATCGATTCCCGCCTTGCGCCATTGCATGTGCGCCTGGCAGACCTGGCCGCTTACCTCGACTCCAGGGCCGAGAAAGCGGCTTAAAACGGGCACTCGCCCATCACAACCTAAGAGGCACAGCACATGAAAGCCACTGATGCGTCCGAGTTTCTCCAGTCCCTCAACGCAGGGGTGTTCGCCCAGCAACTGGGACAAGCCCTCTCCAACGTCGCCGCCGGCTGCGTGGAGTTCGGCAAGCAGGGCCAGGTCACCGTCACCTTCAAGCTCAAGCAGATCGCGCAGAGCCACCAGGTGAACGTCACCCACACCCTGGACTTCGTGGAGCCCACCAAGCGCGGCAAGCGCCGCGAGGACACCACGCTCGACACCCCGCTCTATGTCACCCCGGACGGCCTCCAGCTGTTCCTCGAAAACCCCACCGGCCAGCTGTTCCAGAAGAGCGACACGCCCGTTCTGGCCCGCAGTTGACCCTCCACCCACGTTCCCTCTCTGACACCACAAGGAACTGATCCATGTTCGACAAAGAAGCACTGCAACTCCTGCTCTCCACCGCCGTGGCAGGCGCCAACCAGACCGTCGAGACCGGTGGCCATCGCCTGGCCTTGCTGCCCGAGACCATCCGCCCGATCAACCTCGAGCAGTACCAGGCGCAACGCGACCGCTTCCGTGGCTCGCTGCGCACCCACTCCCTGCCCGACTTCGCCAACTATGTAGAGCGGCACACCACCACCGAGTCCAATCCGGCCGGCTTCGTGGATCAGGACGCGATGAGCGCCACGGTGATCTTCAACCTGGGAACCGAGACTCAGCCGGGCCACGGCGACGACACCGCCACGCTCACCCTCAAGCCCACCGCCGCCTACGTCGCCCTGCAGGCCATTGTTGGCAAGCCACTGAGCCAGCAGGCCCTGGCCGAGTTCCTTGAAGATTGGATGCCGCACTTGATGGCCGGCGCCGGCGATGAGTCCCTGGCGATGCCAGCGGCGATCAACGCCGTGCGACGCATGAAAATCACGGCCACCAGCAGCCGCGACAGCGAGGTAGGCGACCTCTCCGCACGCCGCAGCGCCATGGACGAGATCGAGGCGCGTAGCCTGGAGACCATGCCGACCACCTTCATCTTCACCACCCGCCCGTATGAGCCGCTGGAGCCGGCGAGCATCACCCTGCGCGTCTCGGTCATCACCGGGCGCGACGAGCCGCTGCTGAAGCTGCGCTGGGTCGGTGAGGACGCTCAGCGCGAAGGCTTCGCCGACGAGTTCAAGCGCGTGCTCGATAGCGCCGTCGGCGGCTTGGTACCGCTGACCATCGGCACCTACCAACAAGGCAAGTAACCACCCCCGTTGCAACACCCCGCCGCCGGACTCTGACAGCTATTCCCGGCGGCGGGCTCTACGAGGACACAGCACATGCAAACCACCACCATGCTTACCCTGATCATCGCCGCCCTGGTGCTGGCTCTGATCGGCCTGGCCGTCTACACCCGCCACTCGGCAGGCAGCGCCCGCGCCAATGGCTATGACCAAGGCTACGACGACGCCAAGCGCGCCCACGACGACCGCATTGCGGCGCTGCACGAGGATATCGAGCACCTTCACCGCACGCGCACCAACCTGGTAGCCGAACACCGTCTGGAGCGTGACGCGATCATGCAGGACTGCGACGCGCGCATTGCCATCTATGCCCGCCGCGCACTCACCGCCGACGACATCCTCACCCTGCGCGTCGTCAACAGCCAACTGCTACTGGCCGTGCAGACCTACACCAACCTCAAGCTGCTCGACCAGGCGCCCTTCACCAACACCGCCGTGCAACGCTTCGGCCAGGTGATCGACCGCATCGCAGCCGCTCTACCGGACGATCCGGCCAGGCCGGAGGATGGCATTCTCGCCATCGCCGCCAATGTCTCGCCAAACGGCAAGAGCTGGCTGGTCCACGGCCCGCAGGCCTGCGGAAAGACCCACAACGCAAAGGCCATCGCTGCAGCCCTCGGCCTGACCGACATCCTTGACGACTGGCAGCCCGGCATGCCAGTCCCCACCACCAAGACCCTGGTGCTGACCAACGACACAGGCCCCTTCCCGCCGTTCACCCGCCGCATCCTCACCTTCGAGCAGGCCATGAGCCTGGTGGCCTCCAAGCTGGAAGCAGCAGCATGAGCTGGATACTCACTATCTCGGCCCGAAAGTTCGACCTGCTCAACCCCACCGCAGCCATGGTCCGCACCTCGGATATCGTCCACGCCCTTAGCTTGGTCTGCCGCTTCACCGGTCACTGTGCCTTCCACTACTCGGTGGCGCAGCACAGCCTGTTGGTGGCCAGCATCCTGGAGCGTGATGGCCACAGCGCCGAGGAACAGCTTGCCGGCCTTTTGCACGACGCCTCCGAGGCCTACGTCAACGACCTGACTCGCCCGCTCAAGCTGCTGCTCATCGAGGCCGCCCGCCAGCGCAACGAGGTCTGGCAGTCCATCCTGGCCGAGCACTGCCCAGGGCCCGAGAATCAGGGAATAGCCCTGAAGGCCGCCATCCGCCACCTGCTCCCCAACGAACAGGGCCAGGGCCTCAGCGCCCTGGTCGACGTATACCAGCAGATCGAGGACCGCGTGTGGTTCGCCATCTGTGAGCACTTCGCCATCGACCCCGACCTGCCGGCCAGCGTGAAGCACGCCGATATGGTCGCGCTGGCCACCGAAAAGCGCGACCTGCTGCCCGAGCACCCGGAGCCCTGGGCCTGCCTTGAGGGCTTAGAGCCGATGCCTGGCCGCGTTGTGCGTACCGGCTACGAGGAGGTGCGCATCATGTTCCATCGGCGCCTGCTCGAGCTGCTGTCCACCACCCACCGCGGGAGGGCAGTGGCATGAGCACCATCCACGACCCTATGAAGGAAGTCATCAGTCTGCACGGCCTGGGCTTCATCCAAGTCCAGCTGCAGGGCAACCAACGTCTGCACGTCTGGCACCCTGACCTACCGCGCCGCCGGTTCTTCGAGCACTCGGCAATTCATAACCACCGTTTTGGCTTCGAGTCGCAGGTGCTGGTCGGCCAGATGATCAACATCAACTATCGGGCCATTGACGCACACGAAGAAGACGCCACCCACCTTCTCTACATGCATGAAGGCCCGCGCACCGCCCGCGGCGGACGTCCCTGGATGCCAACCCAACCGGTAAGCATGGTCGAGCAGGGCTTCGCCGTGATCTACGCCGGAGGAAGCTATCGAATGTGCGCCTACGACTTTCACCGCACTGAGGCCGACGGCGACGGTCGCGCGGCCACCCTCATGACCAAACTCGGCGAAGGCAAGGCTGGAGCAATGTCCAGTTGCCTGATCGGCGTGGAACCGGACACCGACTTCGACCGCTTCCAGTTGCCGCCGGCCGAGCTGTGGCGCTTCGTGCTGGACGTACTAGGCGGCCAGGGTTTGACGGTGAACAGCACAGAGGTGGCCGCATGAACAACCTCTACCGCATCCACCCCCAGCCCAGCTTCAACTTCGGTGGCCTGGTGATCGACAACTTCGCCGGAGGAGGCGGGGCCTCCACGGGTATCGAAATGGCCCTGGGGCGCCCGGTTGATATCGCCATCAACCACGACCCCGAAGCCGTCGCCATGCACGAGATCAACCACCCACACACCAAGCACTACTGCGAGAGCGTGTGGGAGGTGGACCCGCGCGAGATCACTGGCGGCCGCCCCGTCGACCTCGCGTGGTTCAGCCCGGACTGCAAGCACTTCAGCAAGGCCAAGGGCGGCAAGCCGGTGAAGAAGGAGATTCGCGGCCTCGCTTGGGTTGCCATCCGCTACGCAGCAACCGTGCGACCGCGAGTCATCATGCTGGAGAACGTCGAGGAGTTCGTCACCTGGGGGCCACTCGCCGAAGGGCGCCCCTGCCCGAAGAACAAGGGCCGTACCTTCAATAGCTTCGTCAACGCCCTGCGCCGCCACGGCTACCAGGTGGAATGGCGGGAGCTGCGCGCAAACCAGTACGGCGCAGCCACCATCCGCAAGCGTCTGTTCCTGATCGCGCGCTGCGATGGCTCGCCCATCGTCTGGCCCGAAGCCAGCCACTTGGCGGCGACCAGCCCCGAGGTGAAGGCCAAGCGAGCGCAGCCCCAACGACTGGCCGCCGATATCATCGACTGGTCTATCCCCTGCCCGTCTATCTTCCTCTCCGAGGAGGAAGGCAAGGCACAAGGCGTGCGCCGCCCGCTTGCCGAAGCCACTATGCGCCGTATCGCCCGAGGCATCCAGCGCTTCGTGCTCGACGCCGAGGAACCCTTTTTAGTCAAGGTGAACCATGGCTACGACTACTTCCGCGGGCAACCCCTGGACGCGCCGGTGCAGACCATCACCAGCAAGCTGGGTACCGCGCTGGTTGTACCCAAGCTGGCTCCCTTCATCACCGAGCACGCCAACGGCAGCACCCAGCGCAACATGCCAGCCAACGCCCCACTGCGCACCATTTGTGCCGAGGTGAAAGGCGGCCACTTCGCGCTGATCGCCCCAACTCTGGTGCAGCTCGGCTACGGCGAGCGCCCAGGCCAGGCACCGCGCGCGCCAGGCCTGGACAAGCCTCTCGGCACAGTCGTAGCCGGCGGCGGTAAACACGGGCTGGTAGCAGCGTTCCTGGCTAAGCACTTCGGCGGCAACTACACCGGCCCAGGCGCGAGCCTGCAGGCCCCAGCGCCAACCGTTACCACCCGCGACCACAACGCGCTGGTGACCAGCCACCTGGTGAAGCTGCGCGGCACCTGCCAACACGGCCAGCCTGTGGTCGAGCCACTTCACACAGTCAGCGCCCAGGGCAACCACCTCGGCGAAGTGCGCGCGTTCCTGCTCAAGTATTACGAAACCGCCGTCGGCCAGACTCTGGACGAACCACTCCACACCATCACCACCAAGCACCGCATAGGGCTGGTCATGGTCAAGGGCGAGCCCTATCAGATCGTAGACATCGGCATGCGCATGCTCGAACCCCACGAGCTGTACGCCGCACAGGGCTTTCCGGCTAGCTACATCCACGACCGGACCCTGACCAAGCCCAAGCTCTCCAAGGCTGCGCAGGTGCGCATGTGTGGTAACAGCGTCTGCCCACCGGTAGCTGCCGCCCTCGTCCGCGCTAACCTGGGCGAGCAGCAGCAAAGCGAGGAGGCAGCATGAGCGCTCGCAAACCCCACGACATGCGCGCCCGCCTCGAGCGCAACTGCCGGGCACTGGTGCGTACCAACCACGCCGCCGTGATCAACATCGATCCGGCCGGCGGGCAGCACCTGGTGAACTGGAAAACCGGCGCGCTGATCATGTCGCGCCCGATGGTTGACGCGGTGTGCGACTTCGCCCACCCCTGGTGCATCTACATCAGCGCCCTGTGCATCGACCAGTTCGGCCAGCGCTATATCAAGAGCACCGAGGTGGCGCCGCAAGGCGTCTACCTCGCCGGCCAACTCACCGAAGTAATCGAGGCTTTCTACCGCCAGCACCTCGACGGCTGCAACAAGCAGCACATCGTCAGTTCCGGCTGGATCGCCATCCCCAACAGCATGACCCTGGACGAAGCCCAGGCCGCCCGCATCTTCGAGAAGTTCGGCGCTTGGCCGATTATGGAGGCAGCATGAGTCCGCAGTTGGAGCGCTACATGCGCGAGGACCAAGTGTTGGAAGTAACCACCTTGTCGCATGCAACTCTGTGGCGCGAGATCAAGGCTGGCCGCTTTCCCAAGCAAGTTCGCCTTTCGCCTGGCCGGGTGGGCTGGCGAGCATCAGAAATAAACCGCTGGCTGAACAACCCAGCGGGCTGGCAACAACCAGAGGCGGCCTAGCCGCCTTCATGGTTTCACCTTGGCAACCTTAACCAACCAGGTAGCCCACTGCCTCAACCCTTCACGCTTTTCCTTCAGGTAGTCGTATCGGTCGTAGTGCTTCGATGAAACATCATTGAAAGCGTGCCCCTGGATTCGATCGCGCAACTCCTTGCTAAGCCCCGCGATGCCCATCAGGGTCTTGCACGAGCGCCGAATGTCACGCAGCGTAAATGGCCCATTGAACTTGTCCTTGTGGCGACCATAGAGCTTGGTCACCGCTCTGGATAGCGACTGCACGTTGATTGAGCTGTTTTCGTACCGTCCAACAAAGGGGTAGTCGCCCTTGTCGTCTATCGCCTCTGCGCGCTCCAGGCATCCCTTGCTCAGCGCGTTCAGCGGCACGACATGCATTTCGCGCTCACCTTCTACTCCCTTGCGGCTACGGATTACGTAGTGGTCCTTGTGGTATGCAGAGCGCGGCGCCGCAACAACCTGTTCCGGCCGCTGGCCGCCGCTGGCGATAAGGAACTTCAGCAGCTCTGCGGTGATCAAGCTCAACTGCTCGGGCAACAGGTTCCACAGGGTGGCCAGCTCTTCCTGTGAAAGCACCCGCTGTCCGGCACGCTCCCAATCGTCCTGCACCGGAATACTCGCCACCGGGTTGAACTTCAATCCGAAACGTACCGATGCCTCGCCGTAGTTCCTGGGATTGAACTCCTGCCCGAGCCCATGCTGGAAAGCTGCATGCAGCATCGAACGCACCCGGTTGCAGTAGGTAGTCACTCCATCGCCGATCATCTTGGCCAACACATCGCGGATGTCGGACGGCTCAATCGAAGCCGCAGGCCGCCGCACCAGATGCGGAAATGCTTCACTGACGTACTTCTTCAATGCCCAGCGCACATTCTCGACCGAGGCCGCACCCTCGGTTTTCAGCTTGCCAACGTAGGAGTCGATCAATTGCTGTAGGGTGCCGTCACTCTCAGCTATTGGCGAGGCATCCCGACACTTCGCCCGGGCATCCGCTAGGCCCAAGGCAGGCCAGACGCCAAGCTTGCGCTGCTTCTTCTTCCCCCCAACGTGCCACTGGTAGTAAAACTCCTTAGTTCCATTTGCACGCACCTTAAGGAGCAAGACCCCCTCTCCACGCGCGCCACGGCCGTCGGACATCACATAGTCCTTCCCCTCGGCCTTCAGACTCCTGACTTGCTTTTCCGTGAGCATCTAGTGACAGTATCCGGTGACAGTTGTCCCGAACTAACACGATTCTAGCCGAGACAAATTGAGACAGAGCCATAACCCTCCAGCCCTTACAGAACGTGGACTCTAGCACCTTACGGACACTGCACGCGATACCCTGATATCTGACCCTATATAGATTCCCAAGCTCATGACGAGGGTTCGATTCCCTTCGCCCGCTCCAGAATCCAAATGCTAAAGCCCTGTTTTTACAGGGCTTTTTCGTTTCTGGCGCCTAGTGGTGTCGAAGAAGTGTCGAAATCGAAAGCTGCTTAGGCTCAGCCAGACAAAGCGTGAATGACGTGCTCCGGGTCTATGTAGATGGCACGCAGCAGCGCCTTAGCCGGGCCGGCAGGCTCGCGTCGGCCTTGCTCCCAGTTGCGCAGCGTACCGAGCTGAACATCGATCATTGCGGCAAACTTGGCCTGGGTAAGGCCAGTAGCCTTGCGAATCTCCTTCACCCGGAGCGCGTCTACAGTGAATTCACGTGAAGGTGAATCGCCCCGGGTTTCGTGGAGGCCTTAACTCTTGAGAAGATGAGGCTATGAGAAAATCCACGACCTACTCCCC
>NZ_JBSKHQ010000022.1:0-85593 GCF_057128665.1 Zestomonas ipomoeae | reverse complement strand
GGAGGTCATGCTTCTCTCGTCCTCATGGGGGGCTAATCATCCCCTAACGAGGTGTCCACGAGAATTAGACCAGGACAGACCTCCTTCACCTCGGCATGCACAGACTAAAAAGAGTTCAGGCTCGGCGCGAACCGAAGCCAGCAGCTCACCAAGGAGTTAGATCCACAATCGAAACGACTTCAGCGGTCTCCTTGTGAATTAAGACGACCATAGGACGTGCTCCGGCCATCAGAGGCAGCCAGGCATCAGCCTCAGGCCAGCGCTCAAGCTCGGCATCGACAAGACCAGCCTCATTGAATAAGGACAGCCTTTCCAGCGGAGCGGCTCTCGTCTTGATCGATGACACAAGCGCAGAAAGAGGGCGGTACAGTTCGGGGCGCTGGGGAATATCACTTCCTCCCAGGGCAGACTCAAACATCAGCTCCTGACGCTGCTCGGGATCCTTCGGGCTTTCAGCTCCCACCCAGCGCGGCCCCAACCATGGAGCGTCACGATACTCGGGCAGGGCATCATCAAGCCTGCGAGCATCGATATCCAGCGCGCGCACCACATCGAATCGATCAACGTTGTATACCAGCCAAGCCGGACGCCCCTCCGCAACCGTCCAAACACCATAGGCAAGCGCTGAAAGCTGCAATAGGAGAATCACCGCCAGATCGAACACCAGAGCCTTCTTGCCCACTTTGAAGACCAGCAGCGTCAACAGCGGCCCAATGGTCACATCGACCGCTAGCAGCATCACAAAAACATCGGTAACACCGACCGCCTCATGTAAAGGAGCGGGATACCAGACTGCAAAGACCAGCAACAACATGGCCAACGCGACCACAGCCGAACCACCGAGGTGAATAGCGAACGCCTTGAAGCGAGGAGAGCGGAGAAAGGATCCGAGCATCATGACTGCACCAGAACAAGAGACGCGTCATCTTACTATTGCAACGCCGCCGACTAGAAACCAGGGATGCTAAACTGGCAATACACTAGCGAAAACGTGGAGCACTTCAAACAGCGCTCGGACGAGTCACCACCGACATGACACTTTTCGTCAGTTATCGCCCCTCCCCTACCTGCCATTAAGCCGAATCACTCTCCGAAAGCTACGCCAGATGGCCGAAGGGCAAGGGATTGGAGAAATTGGCACGGGCTCTGCAAGTCCACCGACAGCGCAACGCCACGTTGCCACACACAAACTCGGAGAGACTCATGAAAGCACTGCAAAAAGGCTTCACATTGATCGAACTGATGATCGTCGTCGCGATCATCGGCATTCTGGCGGCGGTCGCGCTGCCGGCCTACCAGGACTACACTGTCCGCGCCAAAGTGTCGGAAGCCGCTATCGCAGCAAGCTCCATCAAAATTGGCGTTGCCGAAATGTTCGCCAACAGAGGCATGGCTGGCGTTGCCGCTTATGCGGCGGAAATTGCGGCTGATCAGGCGAACTTGCAAACCGATAAAATTAACGCCATCGCGGTTGGCGCCGACGGCACTATCTCGATCACCTTCCTGACTGCCGCTGCTGGCGAAAGAGAGGGCGTCCCGCAACTCGCCGCCAACAACGTACTGGCCTACTCCCCGTTCATTCAAGAACAGGCCATTTCTGACCAAAACGCCACCGGCAGCATTACTTGGCGCTGCAATCCAGCCGTGGTTGCCGCAACAACCATTCTCCCGAAATATCTGCCAGGCGAATGCCGCAACTAATCTAGTCGGCAAGCTCCATGGCAAGCGAGACCACGTTCTTCGAACGTGGTCTTTTTTTTTCCGCAAAACATGTTTTTCACTTCGGCCTTTGTCCCGCCGCCTGCTGAAAATGCGGACAAGCAGCCGAAATAAAATCAAAGCACCCCATAAAATGCAGCTTCATCGCA
This sequence comes from Zestomonas ipomoeae, assembly GCF_057128665.1. Classification (NCBI taxonomy): domain Bacteria; kingdom Pseudomonadati; phylum Pseudomonadota; class Gammaproteobacteria; order Pseudomonadales; family Pseudomonadaceae; genus Zestomonas; species Zestomonas ipomoeae. Next base: position 83,725 of record NZ_JBSKHQ010000022.1, on the reverse strand, counting down.
GATGAGCATTTGGATCCGAAACCGCTGCTCAGCTGGCTGCCAGCCACTCCTCCGCCCCTCTTACGTTTGGCACACCTCATGTAACTAGGCTATAAGGCAACAATAGTTATGGAGCCTACAATGAACGATAGCGTGTCCCTCACCGGGCTTGCCCGCCAGATGGTTCTGGCCGAATTGCTGGATGAAAAAACCGCTCAGCAAGCGCAAAACCAGGCCCAGCGCAACAAGCTGTCGCTGGTTACCTACCTCGTGCAGAACAAGCTGGTGAAGAGTCGCGCCCTCGCCGAGCTAGCGTCCGAGCAGTTCGGCGTCTCCTTCGTTGACCTGACCGCCATTGACAAAGAAGGCCAGCCTAAAGATTTAGTGAGCGAAAAGTTGGTGCGCCAACACCGCTTACTGCCGCTCTATAAGCGAGGCAATAAACTCTTTGTCGGCATATCCGACCCCACCAACCACCAAGCCATTACGGACGTTCAGTTCAGCACAGGCCTGAACACCGAGGCAATTCTGGTTGAGGACGACAAGCTCGGTGACGCCATCGATAAGTTCTTTGATAGCGCCACGAGCGGCATGGGGGATCTTGCCGATGTCGACCTGGACGGTTTGGACGGACTGGATGTCGAATCGGTCAATGATGATTCCGAGGCGCAAGGCGAAGCCAACGCCGCAGACGATGCTCCCGTGGTGCGCTTCGTCAATAAGATGCTGCTCGACGCCATCAAGGGTGGCTCCTCCGACCTTCACTTTGAGCCCTACGAAAAAGCCTATCGAGTGCGTTTCCGCACCGATGGCATCCTGCATGAAATCGCCCGCCCGCCCATCCAGCTGTCACCTCGTATCTCCGCCCGCCTGAAGGTTATGGCTGGACTGGATATCTCCGAGCGACGCAAACCTCAGGATGGGCGCATCAAGATGCGCATCTCAAAAACCAAATCCATCGACTTTCGCGTCAGCACCTGCCCAACCCTCTGGGGCGAGAAGATCGTGATGCGGATACTTGACTCTTCCAGCGCACAGATGGGTATCGACGCCCTAGGCTATGAAGAATCGCAGAAAGAGCTCTACATGTCCGCGCTCAAGCAACCCCAGGGCATGATTCTGGTAACCGGCCCCACAGGCTCCGGCAAGACCGTTTCGCTATATACCGGGCTAAATATTCTAAATACTGTGAGCGTCAATATTTCCACAGCCGAAGACCCGGTGGAAATCAACCTGGAAGGCATCAATCAGGTCAACGTCAACCCCAAGCAGGGCATGGACTTTACCGCCGCGCTCAAGTCGTTTCTGCGCCAGGATCCAGACATCATCATGGTCGGCGAAATACGTGACCTGGATACAGCCTCCATCGCCATCAAAGCAGCCCAGACCGGACACATGGTAATGTCGACCCTGCACACCAACAGCGCAGCAGAAACCTTGACTCGCCTGCGCAACATGGGCGTACCTTCCTTCAACATTGCCACCTCTGTAAACCTGATCATTGCCCAGCGACTGGCGCGCAAGCTCTGCAGCAATTGCAAGAAGGAAGTTCAGATTCCACGCGAGACGCTTATCGAGGAAGGATTCCCGGAGGACAAGATCGGCACCTTCAAGATTTATGGCCCGGTCGGCTGCGAAAGCTGCAATGGGGGCTACAAGGGCCGTGTCGGGATTTATGAAGTAGTTAAAAACACCCCAGCCCTACAACGTATTATCATGGAGGAAGGCAATTCCATTGACATTGCCACACAAATGCGTAAGGACGGCTTTAATGACCTGCGGACCTCGGCGCTGCTGAAGGCCATGCAAGGCGTTACTAGCCTCGAAGAAGTCAACCGCGTGACCAAGGACTAACCCATGGCGGAAAAAGCGTTAAAAACCAGTACTTTCGCCTGGGAAGGCACCGACAGGAAGGGCTCTAAGGTCAAGGGCGAACTCAGTGGGGTTAACCCTGCCTTGGTCAAGGCTCAGTTGCGCAAGCAGGGAATAAACCCCCTCAAGGTCCGAAAAAAGTCAGCCGCCTTATTTAGTGCTGGCAAGAAAATCAAACCCATGGACATCGCACTGTTTGCACGGCAGATGGCGACCATGATGAAGGCCGGCGTGCCCCTGCTGCAATCGTTCGACATTATCAGCGAGGGTTTCGACAACCCCAATATGCGTAAGCTCGTTGATGATCTGAAACAACAGGTAGCCGCCGGTAACAGTTTCTCCACTGCACTACGTACCAAACCAGAATACTTCGATGACCTCTTCTGCAACTTGGTGGATGCTGGCGAGCAGGCTGGCGCACTGGAGAACCTTCTGGACCGAATTGCAACCTACAAGGAAAAAACCGAGGCACTAAAAGCCAAGATAAAAAAAGCAATGAACTATCCAATTGCGGTAATTGTAGTAGCCGTGATTGTCTCCGCAATTCTACTCATTAAAGTAGTCCCCCAATTCGAATCTGTTTTTTCGAACTTTGGCGCAGAGCTTCCGGCTTTCACTCAAATGGTGATTGCCCTTTCCAAGGCTCTCCAGCAGTGGTGGTTCATTATTCTACTGGCCTTCTTTGCGTTAGGTTTTATTCTGAAAGAAGCGCACAAGCGCTCTAAAGGCTATCGGGACTGGGTAGATCGCACGGTACTCAAGGCCCCTATAGTTGGCGATATCCTTTATAAGTCAGCTGTAGCTCGATTTGCCCGTACCCTCTCAACCACTTTTGCGGCCGGCGTTCCACTTGTCGAGGCCCTGGATTCAGTTGCCGGAGCAACGGGCAACGTCGTCTTCGTCAATGCCGTTAATAAAGTGAAGCAGGACGTTACTACAGGCATGCAGCTCAATTTCTCCATGCGAACTACCGGAACCTTTCCCAGCATGGCCATCCAGATGACGGCCATCGGCGAAGAGTCAGGCGCACTGGATGAAATGCTGGACAAGGTAGCCAGCTACTACGAAGCGGAAGTTGATAATGCCGTGGATGGTTTGACCAGCCTTATGGAACCCTTGATCATGGCCGTGCTGGGTGTACTAGTCGGCGGTTTGATTATCGCGATGTACCTACCGATCTTCCAACTGGGTGCCGTGGTTTAACCATGTCGGTAATAGACTTCCTGGCCAGCCATGTGCTGGCCTTTGTTTTATGCGCTCTTCTCATCGGCCTGCTCATTGGCAGCTTTCTGAACGTAGTGATCTACCGCTTGCCGGTCATCATGCAACGCGACTGGCGGGCGCAGGCCCGTGAGGCTTTGGAGCTTCCAGAAGAAGCAAAGGGCGAGACATTCAACCTGATACTACCGAACTCCCGCTGCCCTCATTGCAGCCATGAGATCAAGCCTTGGGAGAATATCCCCGTAGTCAGCTATCTGTCCCTCGGCGGTAGGTGTTCCGCCTGCAAGGCGCCGATCAGCAAGCGTTATCCCTTGGTTGAGCTGAGCTGTGGATTGTTGTCGGCTTATGTCGCCTGGCATTTCGGCTTTGGCTGGCAGGCGGGGGCAATGTTGTTGGTTACCTGGGGCTTGCTGGCGATGAGTCTGATCGATGTCGATCATCAACTGCTGCCGGACGATCTGGTATTGCCGCTGCTATGGCTCGGGTTGATCGCCAATAGTTTCGGGCTGTTTACCAGCCTGGGGGATGCGCTTTGGGGGGCGGTGGCAGGTTACTTGAGCCTGTGGTCGGTGTATTGGGTGTTCAAGTTGATCACCGGCAAGGAGGGCATGGGCTATGGCGACTTCAAGCTGCTGGCGATGCTGGGCGCCTGGGGTGGCTGGCAGATTCTGCCGCTGACCATTCTGCTGTCTTCTCTGGTGGGCGCCGTGCTGGGCATTATCATGCTGCGCCTGCGCAATGCCGATTCCAGCACGCCCATACCGTTCGGCCCCTATTTGGCCATTGCGGGCTGGATCGCTCTGCTCTGGGGTGATCAAATAACCGGGATGTATTTGCAGTTCGCCCGTTTCCAATGACCTTCGCTTTTTCCCTATCCGAGCCGTTGCCGCCCATCGGCAGCCCTTTGGTTTTGCACACCGTTCCGCCAGCAGCCTAGGAGCCTTTATGAAACCCTGGATTCTAGGCCTTACCGGCGGCATCGGCAGCGGCAAGAGTGCTGTCGCCCAGCACTTCAGCGAACTCGGGGTGCATGTGGTCGATGCCGATCATGCCGCGCGCTGGGTAGTGGAACCCGGCAGACCGGCACTGGCGCAGATCGCTGCACATTTTGGCGAACAGGTACTGACCGCCGATGGCCAGTTGGACCGCACGGCATTGCGCCAACGCATCTTTCAGAACCCAGAAGAACGTCGCTGGCTGGAAGCCCTGCTTCACCCGCTGATTGGCAAAGAGATCACCACCCATCTGGAGCGAGCCTCCTCGCCCTACGCCATTCTTGTTTCGCCGTTGCTGGTGGAGTCGGGCCAGATCCCTTTGACTCAACGCGTTCTGGTCGTGGACGCACCAGAGCACGTGCAGGTGGAGCGCACCATGCTGCGCGACCAGACCACCGCAGAACAGGTGCAAGCCATTCTCAAGGTCCAGGCCACCCGCGAAGAGCGGCTGCGGCACGCGCATGATGTCTTGGTCAATGACCGAGACCTGGGATGGCTGCAGAATGAGGTCGAGCGACTGCATCGCTTCTATTTGACGCTACGCGGAGACCAGCCATGAGCAAGATCACCACCATCGACTGCCCGACCTGCGGCGCCCCCGTCGAATGGGGCCCGCAGAGCCCGCACAGACCGTTCTGCTGCGAGCGCTGCAAGCTGATCGACTTGGGCGCCTGGGCTGCCGAGGAGCACGCGATTCCCGGCGATCACCTGGAAGACGAGCTGTTTTCAGGGGACTTCCCGCCACAGGAACATTGAGCCGGACGCGCTCACCAAGATCGACGAAGGCAATGGGCAGATGTATGGCCGCTCCCGGAGGCGTCACGCGGCCAGCATGCAGTACGCCCAAGCGCAATCCCTCCCCTCCAGGTTGGGCAGCGAGAAACCTCCGCTCGCGAGCCAGGTAGGCAGAAGCGCGGATGCGCACGCTGCGCGCTCCCGCACAAATGCGCTCAGTAGCGCACCCAGAGCGGTCCAGCTTGTTCGCTGCACCTCTAGCGCATCTGGCACCTAGTCACGAACACCCACCCTTTCGCTCATTTAACAGACTCATCAGCATGGTGGACACTGCGGACACATGCCTGAGCCAGATCAAATGCCCTGCGCCATGCATTCAGCAAATGGCCGCGATTAATTACCCGGCTCGTCATCCCTCCAGGGGGCCTGTAGGTAGCGGGTACGGTTGAACGTTTCCAGCCAGTCGGGGCAAAACACCACCAGGGCCGTGACTACCGTGCCGTTGATGAACGCCTCGGGAAACATCACCAGCCAGAGATAGCCGGCGAAGTCTGCCAGCCAGGGCGGCATGGGGAAGCGCCCATCAAGCCATAGTACCGCCAGCCCGGCCAGCACACAGGTCAGCGCCGCCAAGGCCGCAGGAAAGAAGCCGGCGCAGAAGATATAGACAAACAGATTGCGGGGCTGCGCCCGCTCCACCAACTGAGCACAAACCTCTGTGACCAGCACCGGCAGTAGCACGATCAAGACCCCGTTCAGCCCCAACGCCAGGAAATCCTGATAGCCCAGGGTGCACAGGCCGAGCTGCGCAAGCAGCGCGCAAAGCAGCGCCAGCGGCCAATCAAGCAACAAGGTCACGGCGGTCATGCCAAGAAAATGCAAGGAAAGACCCGACTCGAAGTCACGTCTGACCAACCATAGCAGGAACAGCGCCACCACCGTGCCAAACAGCAGGTGCTGGCGCCGACTGTCGCTGAACAGCTCGAGCCAGGGCACGCGCCAGAGGGCCCAGCCCAGCGCCGCCAGGTACAGCACCCAGCCCAAGAGCAGGCTTACAGACGAAAGCAACTCGGCAGAGATCATGTATTCCTCTTCAATCAACGGCAAAGTCGTCGCGCGAGGGGCAGAACCCGCTCGATCCATCGCCCGATCTCATGCCCCTGCAACCGGCGCGATTCCCGGGCCAAGACACAGCTTATGACCGGCGCTTCGGCTAAAGTCGCCACCCTTCTCCGGCAGCCGAGTATTCGCCATGCGTTCGTTCACCCTTCTCCTTTCGCTCTGCCTGCTGCTTGCCCTGCCAGTGCAGGCCGCGGAAAAGACCTACGGCCGTGTGCGTGTCGATCAGATCGTCAGCATCTACGACGGCGATACCTTCCGCGTGACCATTCCCTCCTGGCCATCGGTAATCGGCCAGCGAGTGCCAGTGCGCATCTTCGGGATCGACACACCGGAGTTGCGCGACAAGCGTCCCTGGGTTCGCGAGCAGGCGCGCCGGGCCAAGCAGTTCAGCGTCGAGCATCTGCGCCGCGCCAAGCATATCGAGCTGCGGGAGATTCGCCGCGACAAATACTTCCGCCTCCTGGCCGAAGTCTGGGTCGACGGACGCAGCCTGGGCGACCTGTTGCTCAAGGCCGGGCTGGCCAAACCTTACGATGGCGGTACCAAGAGCGCATGGTAGCGCGCTAAGCTGAGGGCATGGATGACTCGGACTATCTGCGCCTGCTCACTCACCAGGCCGAACAAGCCAATGCCTTCCTTTCCAACGCGCGCAAGTGGGAGCGCGAGCGCTGGGTCTGCCAGCGCCTGCTGCAAGCGCTGAATGTCAGCCACCGGGTCGAGGAGTTCAGCCCCGCCGCCCAGGAGCCGCCGGACGTATTGTTCCGCGAAGCCAGCTTCGAGGTGTTCTTCGTACTCGACGAAGGCCGGCGCCTGAACGAGGAATGGCGGGTCGAACTGGAGCGACGTCGCAGCGCCTTCTCCCTGCGCCAGTTGGTACGACGCGAAGCCCGCCCTCGCCGCATCGGCGCAACCGAGCTGATCGCCCGCCTGGCCCCCACGCTGCGCAAGAAGGCGCACAACTATCGCGAACGGGGCCTCGATCTCGGCGAGCTGGATCTGGTTGCTTTCGTCAATCTCAAGCGCGCCGTGCCGGATTTCAACAGCCATTTTCCGCCCCCCACCGAATACCTGCGTCAGGGCTGGCGTTCGCTGTCGCTGGTAGGGCCGACCTTCGCCCGTGTGCTGTTCGCCCACCCCGACGCACCGGACTTCCTGCGCGCCAACCTCGGTCGCAGCGTACTGTTCGATGTCGGCATCAGCCTTTGAGAACCTTTGCTGCGGTAAAGCGCCAAACTTGGTTCGAATGTCGACCTGCGCATTGAGCCCGTGCAAAGCGCACCGCTAGAATGCCACCACTTGAGCGAGGCCCTGCCATGACCAGCCGTTTGACTCCAGAAGACCAACAGCGCGTCGACCAGTACCTGAGTGCACCGCAGCACCAGATCGAGCGCAAACCGTTTCGTCCCGGACTGCTGCTGCTGATCACCCTCGCCTCCGTCATCGGCCTCGGCTTGATCAGCCGCGCCCTGAGCAGCCTGGTGCTATGAGCCGCTTAGCGCTCGCCCAGCCGCCCACCTCCAGGATTCCCCAAAGCCTTATGAGATGTTTTCATGTCCCATCGCATAGTCATCGTCGGCGGCGGCGCCGGCGGCCTGGAGCTTGCCACCCGCCTGGGTAGAACCCTGGGCAAACGCGGCCTGGCCGAGATCGTATTGGTCGATGCCAACCTTACCCACATCTGGAAACCGCTGCTGCACGAAGTAGCCGCTGGCTCGCTGAACTCCACCGAGGACGAACTGAACTACGTGGCCCAGGCCAAGTGGAATCATTTCGAATTCCAGTTCGGCCGCATGCTGGGGCTCGACCGCGCGCGCCGCTGCATCACGCTATCGGTGACCCTGGGCGAGAACGGCCCCGAGTTGAGGACCGAACGCGAGCTGAGCTATGACACGCTGGTAATAGCTGTCGGCAGCACCACCAACGACTTCGGCACCCCAGGAGCCGCGGAGCACTGCATCTTCCTCGATACCCGCGCCCAAGCGGAGCGTTTCCATCGTCAGCTACTCAGCCACTATTTGCGCGCCCATGCCAGCGGGCTCGACGACAGCCAGGTCAGCGTGGCCATCGTCGGCGCAGGTGCCACGGGCGTGGAGCTGGCCGCCGAGCTGCACCATGCAGCCCATGAGCTTGCTGCCTATGGACTCAAGGGCATTCGCCCGGAAAACATGCGCATCACGCTGATCGAAGCAGGCCCGCGCGTATTACCGGCGCTGCCGGAGCGCATCAGCCAGCCCGTGCACAAGACCCTGGAAAAGCTTGGCGTGCGCGTGCTCACCGGCACCGCGGTCAGCGAAATCTCCGAGCAGGGTCTGAAAGCCGGCGAGACGATAATCCCCGCCAGCCTCAAGGTGTGGGCCGCCGGCATTCGCGCTCCGGCCTTCCTCAAGGAGCTGGATGGCCTGGAGAGCAATCGCATCAATCAGTTGGTAGTCCGTCCGACCCTGCAGACCACTCGGGACGAAAACATCTTCGCCTTCGGCGACTGCGCAGCCTGCCCGCAGGGCGACAGCGAGGGACGCAATGTGCCGCCGCGGGCCCAGGCCGCCCATCAACAGGCAACGCTGTTGGCCAAGGCCCTGAAGCTGCGCCTGCAAGGCAAGGAACTACCGGAATACCGCTATCGCGACTACGGTTCGCTGATTTCCCTGGCGAGTTTTTCCGCCGTCGGCAACCTGATGGGCAATCTGACCGGCAGTGTCATGCTCGAGGGCTGGCTGGCGAGAATGTTCTACATCTCGCTCTACCGCCTGCACCAGGTCGCCCTCTATGGCCCCTTCCGCACCCTGCTGCTGATGTTGACCGACCGCATTCGCCGCAGCACCGAACCGCGCTTGAAGCTGCACTGAACCACAGGGCGGCGCACGGGCACAGCCCTGCGCCGCCCGGCCCAGTCGACACGGCGCACAGAGCAAGAGCCAGCGCGGTCGCAAGAAATCAGGAGTGGGATCAGTTGCCACGTCTAGGACCGTTGCGGCCCTGGGCATTCAAAACAGAGTGGGAAAATGGTGGGTCGTGTAGGATTCGAACCTACGACCAATTGGTTAAAAGCCAACTGCTCTACCGACTGAGCTAACGACCCTGAAAATGGTCGGGGTAGAGAGATTCGAACTCCCGACATCCTGCTCCCAAAGCAGGCGCGCTACCGGACTGCGCTATACCCCGCTTGGAAGTTGGCTCCGCGACCTGGACTCGAACCAGGGACCCAATGATTAACAGTCATTTGCTCTACCGACTGAGCTATCGCGGAACGACGAGCTTCCAATCTCTTTACTGGCCCGGCATCGCCGGATTCCCGTATCAGAGGCGCGCCATTTTACGTTTCCCGGCGCCCCTGTCAACCCTTGGAAAGACCTTTTCGGACAATGCCTTGCGAACGGCCGTGTGACTGCTATATCTGATTCAAACGCAGTAACCCCTGCAGGCGATCCCGGCCTGCAGCGCCGCAAGCAGGAAGGCCATGAGTCCCCAGGACACCCCGCCCCCGCCCAAGCCCCTTGCCCCCCTGGCCAGCCGCGGCATCCAGCCACGCCACGGCCAGTTGGTGCAGGAATGCCGCAAGCTGGCGATGAATCATCTGGCCGAGCATCTGGGCAATGTATTCGCGCAGGTCGACGATGCCCTCTTCGAATGCGCCGAGCAGGCCGACAGCAACCAGTTGCAAACCCTGTTCTTCGACAGCATGCGCGATATCCGCAAGCAGCGGCCGCAGATGGAACGCCTCTACCACCAGCGGATCGCCCAGAGCCTCGCCGACTTTCTCGAAGGCCGACTCAGCTCACCGGAGCAACCAGCGGAGCCGGATATCGATCAGCTCGCCCTGGTAAAGGACGAAGACTACGAAGAGAGCCTGCTGATCACTAACATGGTCAGCCGGGTCAAGGGGCGCTGCGTGCAGCAACTCTTTGCCCTCGACCAGCGCATCGCGCTGCTCAACCGAGGACACAAGCTTGACGAGGACGCCAATCCGTTCGGGCCACAGGTGGTGGCGCAGGGATTTCGCGAGGCCTTGCTCGTCGGCGCACTGCCGCCTCGCATCAAGGCGGTCCTCTACGCGCTGTTCGAGCGCCACGTGATGCAGAGCCTGGGCGTTCTGTATGACGCACTGAACGAGCGCCTGATCGAAGGCGGGGTACTGCCGAACCTGAAGTACGCCGCCAAGCGATCCAGTGAGCCGCCGCCCGGCCCCCAGCCGTCCTCCGCCCAGGCGGCCAGCCACCCGGCGAGCGGCGCGACGCACGGTGCCCACTCGCCGCCGAACCTGAACGGGCCACCCCCCATTGAACCTGCCGCACTGCTCTCCGGTTTGGCCGCCCTGCTCAGTGAGCGGCGACAGCACGCACCCGATACGCCCTTGTTCGGCGAGACCCGCAGCATCTCCAGCTTCACGCCACCCGATGCGCGGCACACCTACAGCGTCAACGAACTCCTGGATGCCCTGAACCGCCTGCAGCGGCAATCGGCCCACGACCTGGCCCAGCGCCTGCATCGGCCGCAGCAGGTGATCAATCTCAAGGAGGACCTTTACCACCAACTCGAAGCCGGCAGCGCACTGCCCGGCCAGCAGAAGCTTTCCGAGCAGGAAGCCGATGTGATCGACCTGGTGGGCATGCTCTTCGACTTCATACTCGACGACGAGAACCTGCCGGACAGCTGCAAGACCGCGATCTCGCACCTGCATACGCCGTATCTGAAGGTTGCCCTGCACGACCAGGCGCTGTTTACCCATCACCAGCATCCGGCACGCCGCCTGCTCAATGCGATGGCACAAGCCGGCAATCTGCACGCCGGTGGAGAAGACGAACAGAGCCTGCTGGCGAAGATCCATTGGGTGATCGAGCGGGTGATCCACGACTTCAGCGGCGACATACAGCTCTTCGATGAGCTGCTGGAGGATTTCAATGACTACGTCGCGACCTTGCGGCACAAGGTGGAGCTGCGCGAACGGCGCGCCGTAGAGGCCGTCAAGGGCCGCGACAAGCTGTTCGCCGCCCGCCAGGAGGCCCAGGCGGTAATCGGCCGGGCCCTGGCCGAACGCACACCGCCGACATTGATACGCAACTTCCTCGAACAGACCTGGAGCGATGTGCTGGTTTTCGTGCTGCTGCGCCACAGCCAACGCAGCGCCGAGTGGCAACGCGCCTGCGATGTTGCCGAACAACTGGCCTGGAGCGGCACGCCCCTGGACACTGCCGGGCGCGAACGCCTGCAGGGCTTGCGGGTAGGAATGCTGAACGAACTGCGCGCCGGCCTGGAGCTGCTCGGCGGCTATCCCGAGGAAGCCATGCGTCGCCTGCTGCGCGAGCTGGTGGCCTGCCAGCACGCCGTACAGGGGCACCAACCCCAACTCGCCGCCCGCCTGCACTCCCCGCTGCCGGAAAGCCCACTGGGCGCCATGCTGGGCGAAGAAGCGGCCCTCCCCGCCGAAGCGATGAATGCCTCCGGCCTGTCGCCCAAAGCCCAAGCCCTGGCGCAGGAACTGGAGAATCTTGAGTTCGGCACCTGGTTCGAGTTCGCCACGGGTGCGGAACGCCAGACCCTCAAGCTCTCCTGGTTCAGCCCCACGACGCACAATTACATGTTCGTCGACCACAGCGGCCAGCGCGTGGCCATCAAACCTCTCAGCCTGCTGGCCTGCGAGATGGAGCAGGGACTGGCCCGCCTGGTACCGCCCGAGCGCAACGAGCCCCTGATGGATCGCGCGCTGCATGCGATCTATCGGGTATTGCAACGCCTCAGCGGGCATGCGCCCGCCGCCCACTGAAGGAGTTCTCCATGGAAGATCGCCGTCAGCACAGCCGCCATCACGCCGAGCTGCAGCTGGAAGTCTTCGATCTGCACAGTCCAAGGCGCTTCGGGCGAGTGGTCGACCTGTCCGCCGATGGCTTCATGCTGCTCAGCGAAGAACCGCTTCGCACCGACATGCTCTATGAATGTCGCCTGGTGTGCGAAAAGACAACCGATATGGTCGATATCCAGCTCACGGCGGACTGCCTGTGGAGCAGGGCCGGCGCCGACGAACAGCGTTGCTGGGCCGGCTTTCACATCATCGATATTGCCGACGACCAGGCCGAAGCCCTGGCACGCCTGTTGGCAAAACTGTAGGCGGCCGCTCGCGAGCAGGCCGCCTGAACGGAGCGATCACGCAAAGACGATCTCGCCGTCCTCCACCTTGGCTTCCACGCGCGCGCCCGGCTCGAATTTGCCGGCGAGGATCTGCTGCGCCAGCGGGTTCTCGATCCAGCGCTGGATAGCCCGCTTGAGCGGCCTGGCGCCGTAGACCGGGTCGTAACCGACGGCCACCAGCTTGTCCAAGGCGTCCTGCGACAGGTCCAGGGACAGCTCGCGCTCGGCCAGGCGCTGGCGCAGGCGTTGCAACTGGATTTCGGCGATGCCGACGATCTGTTCCTTGGCCAGCGGCTCGAAGACCACCACCTCGTCGATACGGTTGATGAACTCCGGGCGGAAGTGGCTGCTCACCGCGTCCATCACCGCCGCGCGCTGGGCCTCGTGATCGCCGACCAGCTCCTGGATCTGTGCCGAACCGAGGTTGGAGGTCATCACGATCACGGTGTTCTTGAAGTCCACGGTACGCCCGTGGCTGTCAGTCAGGCGACCGTCTTCCAGCACCTGCAGCAGCACGTTGAACACGTCCGGATGAGCCTTTTCCACCTCGTCCATCAACACCACCGAATAGGGTTTGCGCCGCACCGCCTCGGTCAGGTACCCGCCCTCTTCGTAGCCGACGTAGCCCGGAGGCGCTCCAATCAGGCGGGCGACCGAATGCTTTTCCATGAACTCGGACATGTCGATGCGCACCAGCGCCTCCTCGGTATCGAAGAGGAATTCGGCCAGCGACTTGCACAGCTCGGTCTTGCCGACCCCGGTCGGGCCGAGGAACAGGAACGAGCCGCTCGGCCGGTTCGGATCTGCCAGCCCGGCGCGGGAGCGACGCACGGCATTGGCCACCGCGGTGACCGCCTCGTGCTGGCCGATCACGCGCTTGTGCAGCTCATCTTCCATGCGCAGCAGCTTCTCGCGCTCCCCTTCGAGCATCTTGGAAACCGGAATGCCGGTCCACTTGGATACCACCTCGGCAATCTCTTCGTCGGTCACCTTGCTGCGCAGCAGCTGGTTCTCCTTCTTGCCGTGCTGGTCGACCATCTGCAGGCTGCGCTCCAGGTCGGGGATGATGCCGTATTGCAGCTCGGCCATGCGCTGCAAGTCGGACTTGCGCCGCGCAGCCTCGAGGTCGGCCTTGGCCTGCTCGATCTTCTGCTGGATCTGCGCCGAGCCCTGCACCTCGGCCTTCTCGGACTTCCAGATTTCCTCCAGGTCGGCGTATTCCCGCTCCAGCCTGGTGATGTCCTCCTCCAACTTGGCCAGGCGCTTGCGGGTGGCTTCATCCTCTTCCTTCTTCAGCGCCTCGCGTTCGATCTTCAGCTGGATCAGCCGGCGATCCAGGCGATCCAGGGCTTCCGGCTTGGAGTCGATTTCCATGCGGATGCGGCTGGCGGCCTCGTCGACCAGGTCGATGGCCTTGTCCGGCAACTGGCGATCGGTGATGTATCGATGGGACAGCTTGGCCGCGGCGATGATCGCCCCGTCGGTAATGCTGACCCCATGGTGCACCTCATAGCGCTCCTTGAGGCCCCGCAGAATGGCAATGGTGTCCTCTTCGGACGGCTCGTCCACCAGCACCTTCTGGAAACGCCGCTCCAGCGCGGCGTCCTTCTCGATGTATTGCCGATATTCGTCGAGCGTGGTGGCACCGACGCAATGCAGTTCGCCACGGGCCAGGGCCGGCTTGAGCATGTTGCCGGCGTCCATCGCGCCCTCGGCCTTGCCAGCGCCCACCATGGTGTGCAGCTCGTCGATGAACAGGATGACCCGACCTTCCTGCTTGGACAGCTCATTGAGCACGGCCTTCAAACGCTCCTCGAACTCGCCACGGAACTTGGCGCCGGCGATCAGCGCGCCCATGTCCAGGGCCAGCAGGCGCTTGTCCTTCAGGCCGTCTGGCACCTCGCCGTTGACGATGCGCTGGGCCAGCCCTTCGACGATGGCGGTCTTGCCGACGCCAGGCTCGCCGATCAGCACCGGGTTGTTCTTGGTGCGCCGCTGCAGGACCTGGATGGTGCGACGGATCTCATCGTCGCGCCCGATCACCGGGTCAAGCTTGCCGTCCTCGGCCCGCTTGGTCAGATCGACGGTGTATTTATCCAGCGCCTGGCGCGCTTCTTCGGCATTGGGGTCGTTAACAGCCTCGCCACCGCGCAGGTTGTTGATGGCGTTTTCCAGCGCCTTCTTCGATACGCCCTGGCTCAGCAGCAACTTGCCCAGCTTGGTGTTTTCGTCCATCGCCGCCAGCAGCACCAGCTCGCTGGAGATGAACTGATCACCCTTCTGCTGCGCCAGACGGTCAGCCTGGTTGAGCAAGCGCGCCAGGTCCTGGGACAGATTTACATCGCCGGTGGGATTCTGGATTTTCGGTAGACGGTCCAGCTCCTTGGTCAACGCCTCGCGCAGACCGTTGGTGTCGAAGCCCACCTGCCGGAGCAGGGGCTTGATCGAGCCGCCCTGCTGCTCGAGCAACGCCTGCATCAGATGCAGCGGCTCGATGGCCGGGTGATCAAGGCCGACGGCGACGGATTGGGCGTCGGACAATGCCAATTGCAGCTTGCTGGTTAAACGGTCGATACGCATGAACTCATCCTTCCTGTTGAACGCAGGCCGGTGCCACTACACGCACCCTGACGAAAACCTGCCTAGATGCAGGTTAGATGAGGACGATTGTGGCCGATTCAAGGCGACCGTCTTTGATGCAGGTCAGTTACCGTCGACGTATGCAGGCTGGACGCCGGCACCGCCAGATCTCAGTCCAGCCAGATCAGCGATGCGAAGCGCCCGGTGCGTGCGCTGCGGCGGTAGGAATAGAAGCGAGGATCACTGTAGGTGCAAAACCCTCCACCATAGACGGCGGTGACGCCTCGCGCGCCAAGGCGGATGCGAGCGAGCCGATAGAGATCAGCCATGAAGCGTCCGGCATTGCGACTGGGCAGGAACGCTTCCTCCGCCGCGGCGTGACCGGCGATGAACGCATCGCGCACCTCGGGGCCGACCTCGAAGGCGGCCGGCCCGATGGCAGGACCGAGCCACACCAGCACCTCGGCCGGCGCCACCGCCAGCGCATCGAGCGTCGCTTCCAGTACGCCGCCGGCCAGGCCGCGCCAGCCGGCATGAGCCGCAGCGACCCGCTGGCCGGCGCGGTCGCAGAACAATACCGGCAGGCAATCGGCGGTCAGCACGGTGCAAGCGACGCCCTGCTCGCCGGTATAGCTGGCATCCGCCTCAACCACAGCAGCCGGGTCGGCGGGAACAACGACCATGCCGTGAACCTGGCTCAACCAGGCCGGCCGACACCCCAGCGCGTCATCCAGGCGCACGCGATTTTCCGCCACGGCGGTGGGTTCATCATCGACGTGCGTGCCGAGGTTGAAGGTATCGAAAGGTGCGCGACTGACCCCGCCGCGACGGGTGGTGATGCACGCCCTGACCCGCGACGGAGCGGGCCAGTCGGGGATCAGCCAGTCATGCAGTGGGCCGCTCAACCGACAAAGGCCTCGCTGTCCTGGCGCAACAGCTCCAGCATGCCCACGAAGTCATCGGGCAAGGGCGCCTCCCACTTCATGCGAGCCCCCGTGAGCGGGTGATCCAGCTCGAGAAAGCGGGCATGCAGTGCCTGACGCGGAAAGTCCTTGAGCGCCTGCACCAGAGCCGGGCTGGCAGCAGGCGGGATGCGGAAGCGACCGCTATAGAGCGGATCGCCAACCAGCGGAAAGCCGACATGGGTCATGTGTACGCGGATCTGGTGGGTGCGCCCGGTTTCCAGCTTGACCCGCGAGTGGGTGTGGGAGCGAAAACGCTCCAGTACCCGATAGTGCGTGACGGCCGGCTTGCCCCCCTCGATCACCGCCATGCGCTGGCGATTGGCCGAACTGCGGCCGATCGGCGCATCGATCCGGCCGCCGGAGGTGATCACGCCGATCACGATGCACTCGTAGATGCGGCTCACCGTGCGCTTCTGCAACTGATCCACCAGCCGCGTCTGAGCCTGCAGGGTCTTGGCCACCACCATCAGGCCGGTAGTGTCCTTGTCCAACCGATGCACGATGCCAGCGCGCGGCACGTTGATCAGCTCCGGCACATGGTGCAGCAGGGCATTGAGCAGGGTGCCGTCGGCATGTCCTGCGGCCGGATGCACAACCAGGCCGGCGGGCTTGTTCAGCACCAGCAACTGGTCATCCTCGTAGACGATATCCAGCGCGATGTCCTGCGCCAGCCACTCGCCCTGGGCCTGCTGCTCGGCGGTCAGCTCCAGCAGCGAACCGCCGTGCACGATATCCCGCGGACGCACCACCGCGCCGTCGACGGTGAGCCGGCCGTCCTTGATCCAGGCGGCAAGGCGCGAACGCGAATGCTCGGAGAACAGCTGGGCGGCGACTTGGTCGAGACGTTGCCCGCCCAGTTCGGACGGCACCTCGGCACGGAGTTGAATCGTTTGCTCGGGAATCGGAGGCATGCTCTGCAACGGCGGGGGCGCGGCCTTTGGTTTCGGCGGCGCGCTTGTGGTTAAATACGGCGTCTTTGCCCTGGGGAAACCAGGGCGCCCATCATAACAGGACGGCTCCGCCCAAGACAGCCAGCCGTCACAGGGACGCAAGCCGCCATGCAAGTGAAACACCTGCTGCTGATCGCCATCCTCGCCCTCACCGCCGCCTGCTCCTCCAAGGAAGTGGTCGACGAGAATCTGAGCGAGACCGAGCTGTACCAGCAGGCACAGGCCGATCTGGACAATCGCAGCTATACCAGTGCGATCAGCAAGCTGAAGGCCCTGGAGTCACGCTATCCGTTCGGCCGCTATGCCGAGCAGGCGCAGCTGGAACTGATCTACGCCTACTACAAGAACGTCGAGCCGGAAGCCGCCAAGTCCGCCGCCGAGCGCTTCATTCGGCTGCACCCCCAGCATTCCAGCGTCGATTACGCCTACTACCTGAAGGGCCTGGCATCGTTCGACCAGGACCGCGGCCTGCTGGCGCGCTTCCTGCCGCTGGACATGACCAAGCGCGACCCCGGCGCGGCACGCGACTCCTACAACGAGTTCGCCCAGCTCACCAGCCGCTTCCCCAACAGCCGCTACGCACCGGACGCCAAGCAGCGCATGATCTATCTGCGCAACCTGCTGGCCGCCTATGAGATCCACGTAGCCCACTACTACCTGAAGCGCCAGGCCTATGTGGCCGCCGCCAACCGCGGCCGCTACGTGGTAGAGAATTTCCAGGAAACCCCCTCGGTCGGCGACGGCCTGGCAGTGATGACCGAAGCTTACCAGCGCCTTGCCCTGGACGAGTTGGCCGCCACCAGCCTCGAAACCCTGAGGCTGAACTATCCCGACCATGCCAGCCTGGAAAGCGGCCAATTCGTGCCCCAGGAAGAGGAGGCCGACAACCGCTCCTGGCTGGCCAAAGCCACCCTCGGCCTGATCGAAACCGACACCCCGCTGCCGCCGGGCGAAACCCGCGCCAGCCAGGACGTGATCCGCCAATATGAAGACGCCGAACAGGAAATCCCGGACGAATTGCAGCCGGAAAATCAGGAGCAAGAGAAGAAGCGTTCCTGGTGGAGCTACCTGACCTTCGGCCTGTTCGACTGAAGAGACCCACTCGCTTCGCCAAAGGAGGCTTCGGCCTCCTTTTTCATTACCCCACACTCTTCGCCCGGACCATCTCCGGCGCCCATCCAGGCAATTTGGCGCACATCGCAGCGAACAACGCACAGCACGCAACCAGAACGCTGTGCTGGCGCGTCGTCCTTGGCTAAACTGCCCGCTTGTTCATGAATAGAGCGTCTAAAGGCATGTTCCGCCTGTTGTTCTGGATCGCCGTGATCGCCGCCGCCGTTTGGCTCTGGCGTCGCTTCAACCGCCCCGCACAGCCCACTGCCAAACAGGACGGTGCCACGCCCATGGTGCGTTGCGCCCACTGTGGCGTACACGTGCCTCGCGACCATGCGCTGCCGGAAGGTCGGCTGTGGTACTGCAGCCAAGCCCATCTTGAGCAAGGCTCACGACCCAGTGATCACTGAAAGCCTGACACTGAGCGGTACTGCCGGCCGACGCATCCTGAGGCTCTATCACCTCTATCGCTTGAGTATCGGCCTGCTCCTGATACTGCTGATTTCCAGCGATCTGGACGATGAACTGCTCAATCTGGCCAACGAGCAGATGTTCCGCTACGGCAGCTGGGCATACCTGATCGCCAACATCCTGATCGCCGTGCTGGTACAACGTCCCAAGCATGTACTGCAGATTTTCAGTCTGGCGCTGCTGGACGTGACCTTGCTGTCCGGCCTGTTCTATGCAGCAGGGGGTACGCCCAGCGGCATAGGCAACCTGTTGATCGTCGCGGTCGCCATCGCCAACATCCTGCTGCGCGGACGTATCGGCCTATTGATTGCCGCCGCAGCCGCCATCGGCCTGATCTATCTGACCTTCTACCTCAGTCTCAACCATCCCGCAGCCTCCGGACAGTACCTGCAGGCTGGCGCCTTCGGCGCCCTCTGCTTCGCGGCAGCCTTGTTTGTCCAAGGCTTGAGCCGACGCCTGCAGCTCAGCGAAACCCTTGCCGAGCAACGAGCCGCCGATGTAGCCAGCCTGGAGGCGTTGAACGCCCAAATCCTGCAACGCATGCGGACCGGCATCCTGGTCCTGAATGCCCAGCATCGGGTGCTGCTTACCAACCAAGGGGCTCTCACGCTGCTCGGCTGTACCGAACTGACCGGCAAGATCCTCGACCCGCACTGTCCAGAGCTGGTCAAGCGCCTGCAACAATGGCTGCACAACCCCACCCTGCGCCCGCAAAGCCTGCAAAGCACGTCGGCCGGCCCGGTGTTGCAGCCGAGCTTCGTTTCGCTACAGCGCGGCGATGAACTGCACACCTTGATCTTCCTTGACGATATCTCGCAGATTGCACAGCAGGCACAGCAGCTGAAGCTCGCCTCGCTGGGCCGCCTGACCGCCGGCATCGCCCATGAAATCCGCAATCCGCTAGGCGCCATCAGCCATGCCGCCCAGTTGCTGCAGGAATCGGACAACCTGGAGGGGCCAGATCTGCGCCTGGCGCAGATCATCCAGGACCATTCGCGACGGATGAACCTAGTCATCGAGAACGTGCTACAGCTCTCCCGCCGGCGCCAGGCCGAGCCGCAGTTGCTGGACCTGAAATACTGGCTGCACCGCTTCGCCAGCGACTTCCGCAGCTCCATCGGCCCGGGCCAGACACTGCACCTGCAAACCGACGGCAGTAGCATCCAAACCCGCATGGACCCACACCAACTAACCCAAGTGTTGACCAATCTGGTACAGAATGGCCTTCGCTACAGCGCCCAGCGCCACCAGCAGGGCCAGGTCTGGCTCAGGCTGTTTCGCGACAAGAGCAGCGACCTACCAGTCCTGGAAGTTCTGGATGACGGAGCCGGGGTCCCTCCCGAGCAGGTACAGCACATCTTCGAACCCTTCTACACCACAGAAAACAAGGGCACCGGGCTAGGCTTGTATATCTCTAGGGAATTGTGCGAGAGCAACCAGGCCCGCCTCGACTACCAACCTCGCGAAGAAGGCGGGAGCTGCTTCCGCATTACCTTCGCCCACCCGCGCAAACTGAGCTGAACATGAGCCGCCAAAGAGCCCTGATCGTCGACGACGAACCCGATATCCGCGAACTTCTGGAGATCACTCTCGGCCGCATGAAGCTCGACACCCGCAGCGCCCGCAATCTCAAGGAAGCCCGCGAGTGGCTGGCCCGCGAGCCGTTCGACCTGTGCCTGACCGACATGCGCCTGCCCGACGGCACCGGCCTGGACCTGGTGCAACACATCCAGCTACGCCACCCGCAGGTACCAGTGGCCATGATCACCGCCTATGGCAGCCTGGACACGGCGGTCAACTCGTTGAAGGCCGGCGCCTTCGATTTCCTGACCAAACCCGTCGACCTTGGACGCCTGCGCGAACTGGTCGCCACCGCGCTACGCCTGCGGGCACCCGACAGCGAAGAAGCGCCGGTGGACAATCGGTTGCTCGGCAACTCCCCGCCCATGCGTACGCTGCGCAACCAGATAGCCAAACTGGCACGCAGCCAGGCGCCGGTCTACATCAGCGGCGAGTCCGGTAGCGGCAAGGAACTGGTTGCCCGCCTGATCCATGAAATGGGCCCTCGCGCCGAACAGCCATTCGTGCCGGTCAACTGCGGCGCCATTCCGTCCGAACTGATGGAAAGCGAATTCTTCGGACACAAGAAAGGGAGTTTTACCGGAGCGATAGAGGACAAGCAGGGCCTGTTCCAGGCCGCCAATGGCGGCACCCTGTTCCTTGACGAAGTGGCCGACCTGCCATTGCCGATGCAAGTCAAACTCCTGCGAGCCATCCAGGAAAAAGCCGTGCGCGCAGTCGGCGGCCAGCAGGAAAACATCGTCGATGTGCGCATCCTTTGCGCTACCCACAAGGACCTGGCGGCGGAAGTCGCCGCCGAACGGTTCCGCCAGGATCTCTACTACCGGCTGAACGTGATCGAACTGCGCGTTCCTCCGCTGCGCGAACGCCGCGAAGATATCGCCCAACTTGCCGACACGATGCTCAAGCGCCTGGCCGAAGGCAGCGGCCTGCCCCCCGCCACGCTCACCGACGAAGCCCTGGAAAAGCTCAAGAACTACCGCTTTCCAGGAAACGTACGGGAACTGGAAAACATGCTCGAGCGGGCCTACACCCTCTGCGAGGACGACCAGATCCAAGCCCGCGACCTACGTCTCACAGACACCTCCAGCGCCTCCGAAACAGGGGAAACAAGCCTGGCCCAGATCGCCAACCTCGAAGACTATCTGGAAGAGATTGAGCGGAAACTGATCATGCAGGCCCTGGAAGAAACCCGCTGGAACCGCACGGCAGCCGCGCAACGACTAGGCTTGACCTTCCGCTCGATGCGCTATCGGTTGAAGAAACTGGGGATAGACTGACACCGTCCTAAACAGTACTGAGACGCCCTACTGGTGCATATGGGGACGGGCTGACGATGGGTTCACGCCCAAGCAATAGATCGGCTAACAACCGGCATGACGCTGGCCCCAGCACCAAGCCGTTGCGGTAGTGCCCGCAATTAAGCCAAAGTCCACCAAGGCCCGGAACCGGCCCAATGAACGGGACGCCCTCCGGTGAACCAGGTCTCAGCCCCGCCCAATGCCCCACAGGCTCGGTATGCGCCAACGCTGGCAACATCTCGACAGCAGAGGACTTAAGACTATTCAGAGCGGCTGGCGACGGAGTCTTGTCGAACCCCTCATACTCAAGAGTACTGCCTATCAGAACATGACCGTCGCGCCGAGGAATCGCATAGCGCCCTCGGGCCAACACAATACTCGGTAAAAAATTTTCTGCGCACTTATAGAGAATCATTTGCCCTTTCACCGGCTCCACCGGAATCAGCAATCCCAGATGAGTCAAAAGACCAGCGCTCCAGGCGCCAGCCGCCAGCACCACATGAGGAGCAAAGAGATCCCCACCCGAGGTGCGTACGCCTTTAGCACGTCCGCGCTCGATCAATATTTCGTGAACAGTCACATGCTCTCGTAAGATGACATTCTCCCGGGCGACCAAGTCAGTCTTGAGCGCACGGAGAAGCCGTGGGTTACGAACATTAGCGATTTCCGACATATGAATTGCGTGAGAAAAACTCGGGCCAAGCGCGGGGATGGCAGACCTGACAGCTTCCATACCCACGGAACACATTGACCTCCCCTCCCGACTCGCCCACTCAAGCGCCTCTTTCTCATCATCAAGATCAAGCCAATACAAGCCACTTACTGAAACTTGCGCATCAATGCCCGCCCTTCGGAGCAGTCGCTCGGCCAAGAGGGGATAGAAACCTTGTGACCAATGGGCCAATGCGGTGACGGGCGTCGGGTAACGCCAGGGATATAACGGCGAAACGATCCCTCCTCCCGCCCAAGAGGCTTCCTTCCCGGCCTCCTGCCGATCCAAGACCATTACCCGAACTCCGTCGTCCGCCAACTCAAGAGCGGTCAGAAGACCAATCACCCCTCCCCCAACAATCAACACATCGGTTGCCGCCCCACGCATTCGATCTATCAACGCTTGCTCACCTCTGTGCAGAATGGTTTCCTATAGACGCCCATGGAGGGTTCATATATCAAAAGGATTTGATCATGACGGCACACTCGCAGAATGGCGTCACCCTATTTGAGCTGATCGTAACTCTCGCCTTAATCAGCCTGCTGTCCAGCATCGCGCTTCCAAGCCTCGCCGAACTTTTCATCGAAAATCAACTTACAGCAAGACGGGAAGCGCTGATTAGCTCCCTGCAAAATGCCCGCGCCTATGCAATCCTACAAAAAAGCGATGTGGAGGTGTGCGCCTCCGCCGATGGCATGACTTGTCAGTCCGATTGGAACAAGGGGTGGCTGACACGAATCATCAAGGACAGCCGTGTAATAGACCATCAAGCTTTCACTGACATACCGGCAAGCTTGAAATGGCATGGCTTCACACGAAGCATCCGCTACTTCCCTAACGGCACGAGTTCGATCAGCAACGGACGCTTTCTGCAATGCCACCAGAAAGCCCTCCGCTGGCTTGGTGTCCTGAACCGGCAAGGCCGGCTGGGACCGGGCAATCCCAACCAGGTCAAAGAAGCCGCCGCCCGATGCAGGGCGCAATAGCGAACCCGGTCACACTGCCGACGCCAGTCATCCGCCTCCTGAAACCGACCGTCAAAGCGACAACGACACATGCCGTACCGTTGTGCAAGATTGCAGCATCCGGAAAATAGGAGCTGTAAATGTACGTTCTCCATCGCAGCCGAGGGTTTACGCTAGTCGAGCTGATGATCGTAGTGACCCTGCTTGGAATCTTCGCAACCATCGCGGTGCCCAGCTTTCGAGACTTGATCGAGCGAAATCGCATACAAAGTGCGAGCGAGGAGCTTTACAACGCCTTCCTCTATGCCCGTAGCGAAGCACTGACAAGGAAAAAGTCCGTGACTCTAGAAACCAATAGTGGCAACGACTGGGGCAAGGGGTTCAGTATCAAAGAAGGGGCTACAACCCTCCAAGAACATCAAGGCTTCCCGCACCAGGGCATGACTGCCAACAGCACCCAGAATACATTTACATTCTTTCCAAATGGCACACTATCTCCCGCGGCACCCATGGAAATAGCAGTGTGTTTCGACGGCAATGCAGCCAAAGGCCGTCTAATGAAAGTCAATGCCAGTGGACGCATTACTTTACAGGCCGCGAACGAGCCCCCCGCTAGCTGTGGTTAAGGATTGAATAATGAAGAGCAAAAAAGGCTTCAGCATGATCGAAGTTCTGGTTGCACTGGTACTTATCAGCATTGGCGTGCTCGGATTGGTAACCATGCAAAGTCGTAGCATCCAATACACTCAGGACTCTGTGCAGCGCAATGCCGCAGCAATGCTCGGCAATGACTTGCTGGAGATTATGAGGTCCGACACTGATGAGTTGCTGGATGCGAAGGCGCGATTGGTAACCAACTCGAATTTCTATAAAGCCAAAGGCCAGGACTTCCCAGTCGCGCCAGCTAGCTGCACCCCTTTGCCGAAAGACTCCAAGAACAAACTTGCCTGCTGGGCTCAGCGCGCGGCAAAACTTCTTCCTGGTGCTACAGAGCTTCTCAATAGCCAGTTCTATGTTTGTCGGAGCCCCGAACCCGGCACCTGCGACAATAACAAGGGATCTGCAATCGAAATCCAGATTGCTTGGCGAGTACCTGACGGGGCCTGTTTTAACGAAAACGACCCAACACTTTGCACCTATAGTATCCGCTCTGAGCTATGAGGCCTAACATGATGCGACTTATCCATGCCGAGAAAGGACTCTCCTTGGTGGAGTTGATGGTAGCCTTGGCCATCAGCAGTTTTCTCATACTGGGGATTACCCAAATCTATATCGACAATAAGCGCAACTACCTATTCCAACAGGGACAGGCAAGCAACCAAGAAAATAGTCGGTTCACTTTACTCCTGCTGGAGCAACAGCTGACAAAGACTGGCTACCGTCGCATGCCGGACAACCTTTTTGAAAATGCGTTCAAGGCGGATGCTCCCGCAGACTGCGAAACCTTCGCAGCCGGCGAGTCGATCACCTTAGCAAAGGCGAAGAAAGCCGGCGAGTATGGAATATGTATACGCTACCAACCGGCCAGGAAAGGCGAGCATGATTGCCTTGGCAACGAAATCGCCGGCATTCCGGATGAACCTTTCGCAGCGGCAAATCCAGTTGTTACCAGATTGACTTTTGTACCTGGGGACCAGGGCGAACCTGGGATGCTACTCTGCAATGGCGCCGAACTCATCAGCGGATTGGCGGACCTCAGGTTCGAATTCGGTATTGGCCCCAATAAAGCGGATCGCAGTGTAGATAGTTTTGTAACGGCAGATGCATTAGCTGGCCGCCCCATTCGCGCCTTACGGTACTCCGCCCTAGCAGCAACAGAAGCCAAATATTTGCGAGACGGCGATGACAGTTTGGCGCGTAAGGAATGGATGACTATATATCCGGATAGTAAAAGCGCACTGGAAGCGAACGAAAATGGTCGCCTCTACCAGCTAGCCCAAGGAAACCAGACCCTTAGGAATCTGATGCCATGACTTACCGACCACCATCCCAACAAAAGGGCGCCACCCTGATCATCGCGCTGGTTATTTTGTTAGTAGTAACTTTGCTAGCAATATCCAATATGCGCGAAGTTACCCTTGAAAGTCGTATTACAGGAAACGTAGTTGAGCAGAGTCGCCTATTGAATGTGGCGGAAGCCGGTTTGAGGGAGGGCGAACGCCGCTTCTTCAATACCATCACTCCTCCGGAGCCGGGCACGGGTTGCGCCGATAGCAATGCTATTCGCCCCTGCGTATTGCATCTTGACACCATAGGCGTTTCGCGCGCCGCGATACATGACGACCCCAATAAGGCACTAACAGGTAAAACCGAAACCGGCGCCAATCGACTTTGGATGCGTTATCGCGGTACCGATCCTGACAACATCACCAAGATCGACACTGATCGAACGGCGGTCTGGCATACCTTCCCCGTCCCTGCTGGAGAGCAGAACAACGAAGCTGAAAATCCTGAATACGGCAACATGATGCGGGGGATTGGCACCTTCTATTACGAAACTAATAGCAAGGCCGAGAACAAGGCCGGCAATCAAACCATTCTCCAGGCGGCCCACGCGCGCCTCTACACCAATTGATTGGAGCACGTATGAATACCAGAATCGCAAGCGCCGGAAAGAGCTTGCTGGCAGCAAGTTGCGCCTGGACCATACTCACAATGGCCCAGCAGGCTCAAGCAGCTTCTACTCTAAGCGTGAGCCAGCAACCGCTCTTCTTGACCCAAGGTGTTGCCCCGAACCTACTGTTTACTTTGGACGACTCGGGCAGTATGGCTTGGGCCTATGTACCGGATGGCATCTCAGGAGATAGTGGTCGTCGTGCAGCGCGCTCCAATGATTACAACGCAATGTATTACGACCCCAACTACACCTATGAAGTGCCAAAGAAGGTTTCTCTATCCAATGGCGAAGTAGCAATCACGAATTACGCGGAACCACCGTTTACCGCTGCCTGGATAGATGGCTACGACACTTCGAAAGGCACGACAAACCTGTCCACCAGTTATAGGGCCCAATGGGGGAACAATGCATGGCTAAATTGCCTTGACAACTGCACCGGAAGCTATAGCCGTGCGTATTATTATACTTACAAGCCGAGCGGAACCTGCCCAACCAAACCGAACACAACGAACAGTTGCTACACCCACAACTTTGTTCAAGGTTCCGCACAAGAGCGAAACTTTGCAATCTGGTACTCTTTTTATCGAAATCGTATTCTAGCTACAAAAACCGCAGCAAACCTGGCATTTTATCGACTACCAGAAAGCGTACGGTTGACCTGGGGCGCCCTAAACTCTTGCAGCATTGGTGGTAACATTAGTGGTTGCCAGTACAACGCGCTGAAGCAATTCAATAAGCAACATCGCGTGAATTTTTTTCAATGGCTCGCCGACAGTCCAGCAAACGGCGGAACGCCGCTACACTCTGCCCTGAACCGGGCAGGACAATTTTTACAAAACAACTCTACCGCGTACGCAAGTGACGACGGGAAAACGTATTCTTGCCGCGCTAGCTATCACATCATGATGACCGACGGCATCTGGAACGGTCGCAGCGTAACTCCGGGAAATGTGGATAACCAAGGCCGAACCCTGCCGGATGGCAAGGCTTATACGCCTATTGCCCCCTATAAAGATGATAATGATAGCTCCCTAGCCGACCTAGCGTTTCTATATTGGGCAACCGACCTTCGACCTGGGATCGATAACAAGCTAAAGGCATATACCGCTTTCAAGAGCGGCAATGACAGTAAAGATTACACTGACCCACGAAACAATCCCGCCACTTGGCAGCACATGGTCAACTACATGGTGGGCGTGGGCCTGTCCAACTCCCTGACATTGTCGACCGCACCGACATGGCAAGGCAGCACATTCGCAAATTATGAAGAACTAATGACAGGAACAAAGACTTGGCCCGGTATTGGAAATGATACGATTCCTGGCAACGTGTACGATCTCTGGCACGCAGCCATCAACTCGCGAGGAGAGTTCTTTAGCGCTGACGCACCCGACACGCTGGTAAATGCGTTCGCCAAGATTTTGACTCGAATAGCAGAACGCAAAACCTCTGCTGCGAAACCTGCCATGTCATCAGCCTTAACCAACGATGGCACAGGCGACAAATTTGTTCGTTATGGCTACCAGTCCAGTTTCGCTAGCGATAAGAACTGGGCCGGCGACCTTGTCCGTAACAAAGTAGAAACCACGGCGAATGGATCAGTTAAAACCCAGGAATGGAGCGCAGCTGACAAGCTGGATGCCAAAGCCAGTAGCGGCCGCAATATCTACGTCTCCAGCCAGGAAGCGACCAGCAGCACCAAGCTAAAGCCATTTACCTGGGCAAACGTTCAGAACGATCCGCTTGGACAGTTACTCAATAGAAATCCGGATAAAAACAACCAAGCCGATAGCAATGGAGCGAAGCGTCTCGAGTTTATCCGAGGTGATCGTAGTCTTGAGGACAAGGATTTCCGCAAGAGGCATTCTGTATTGGGCGATATTGTTCACTCATCTCCCGCAGTAGTCGGCCCAGCACAATATCTAGCCTATCTGGCCGACCCCATCGAACCAGGCGGCGACTATGCAGCCTTCAAGAGCGCAATGCAGAGTCGCACGCCCCGAGTATACGTGGGCGCAAACGACGGAATGCTACATGGTTTCAATACAGCTACCGGCGAAGAGGAGTTCGCCTTTATTCCCACAGCCGTTTATGAAAAGCTCAATCGGCTTACCGGTGTAGGCTATCAGGGAGGCGCACACCAGTACTTTGTCGATGCAACCCCAGTGACAGCCGACGTCTACTTTGACGGGCAATGGCGAACCGTGCTGGTTGGCACCCTAGGCGCAGGCGGACGTGGCCTCTTTGCGCTCGACGTAACCAACCCCAGCCAGGTCAAGTTGCTCTGGGAATATGATGCAACCACCGACCCTGACCTTGGCTATACCTTCGCAAAACCCACTATTGCTCGCCTGCATAGCGGCGAATGGGCTGCGGTGCTCGGCAATGGCTACGGAAGTGATAATGACAAGGCGGCACTCTTGATGATCAATATCAAGACAGGCCAACTTATTAGCAAGCTCGAAGTCAAGGGAATCGAAGGAATAGCGAATGGCCTGTCCACGCCGAAATTAGCGGACAATAACAGCGATGGAATAGCAGATTATGCCTATGCGGGCGATCTCCAAGGGAGCGTTTGGCGCTTTGACCTGATTGGCAGTGTTCGAAACGACAACCCAGCCGCGAACCCCCAAGTGGATCCGCTTAAGCCAGGGAAAGTTTCGGCAAACCAATTCAAGGTATCGTTCAGTGGAGCGCCGCTGTTCCGCGCCACAGCGGCGAACGGAACCCGCCAACCGATAACAGCCCCGCCATCCTTGGTTCGCCACCCTACTCGTACCGGTTACGTAGTCGTCGTTGGGTCCGGCAAATACTTCGAAGATGATGACGCACAAGCGGACACCACTCGAGCGATGACGCTTTATGGTATTTGGGATCGCCAGACCCGCGGTGAAAGCGCCAACAGCACACCAAGCATTCAGCGCAGCCAACTGCTTGAACAAACCATGACATTGGAAACCAGCTCGAGCTTTGGCAAAGTTGCGCGCAACATAAGGTTGATCAGTCAAAATACGCCAAAGTGGTATAAAGACGGCAGTAGCGGCACTTCAACGGGTGACGTCAATCACTTTGGTTGGAGGCTTGATCTTGCCGTAAGTGGTGCCAAGAAAGGCGAGATGGTCTTGGAGGACATGTTTGCTGCTGGGCAGGTCCTCCTCTTCCAGACCCTTACCCCTAACGACGATCCATGCGCTGATGGTTCCACGTCTTGGACATATGGTATCGACCCCCATACAGGGGGCCGAACAAGCTTCACAGTCTTCAACTTGTCTCGAAGCACTACTACCCTTGATGGCACTTCGGACTATAACGGTCAAGTTGTTTCCGGCTTCCAACAGGATGGCCTAGGTGGCCTGACAATTACTCAGAATGAAAGTCGGCAGCCTGAAGCATGCACCTCCGATGAGTGCATTGAATTCAACCCCGGCCCGAACAGCACAGGACGCCAGACCTGGCGCACAATAGAGGACTACTGACATGCTTGTAATTCGCACTGCAGTCGCTTTTTTTCTGGCTATAATAGGCCCTCTCGCACTAGCTGCCGACTTCGAAGAAGTCGGCACAGTTCAGGAAATTCGAGTCGAGAAAAATATTGTGGTCATTGACGACAAGCTTTATGCATTACCCAATCAGGTCCTATTTGCAGATGCACCCGCATTGTTTCAATTGAAAGTCGGACAGCTGGTTTCTTTCTCAGGCTCGACTAGCTCTCCAATGCCAGTCATTGAGTCCTTATATATAGTCCAGAGCAATCCGGAAGTAGCGGAATGACAATGAAAGCCAACGAAAAAGGTTTTACCTTAATCGAAATGATGATAGTGGTGGCCATGATAGCCATACTTGCCGCGGTGGCGTTTCCTAGCTATGACGAGTATGTCAAACGTGGCAACCGAACAGAGGGACAGGCTCTGCTAAGCGAGGCAGCGGCAGCCCAAGAGCGGTATTTCTCTCAGAACAACGTATATATAACAAACCAAGCCGATATAGCCAAATTAAATCTAAGGGGGACGACCGGCGCAACGGTTAGCTCGGAGACGGGGAAATATACATTAATAGTAAGCAAGGCAAATGATGATGGTGGTTATACCTTGACGGCAAACCAGCAATTTCACGACACAGCTTGCGGAAACCTTGGCTTGACGGCTATCGGTAAAAAAAGCCGCAGTGGTAGCAAAAAAACCTTAAGCGACTGCTGGCGCTGAAGGTGTAGGTAGTTTTAAACAAGCGGTAATCCAACACCGGGCTCCGCTGGAGCCCGTCGAAACCGATGCAGATATCCGGCATCGGTTTTTTCTTGATCTTGCCCAGCAATCTTTGAAGCCACCGGGCTTCTTCAGAGCATTCTGACTCGTAACTCTTTCGGGACAGAGAACGTAATACCCTCCTCTGTACCTGGCAACTCCTCAACACCTCCCCCCCCCCAACTGCGCAATCGAGCCACCACCTCTTGCACCAAGACCTCTGGAGCCGACGCGCCTGCAGTAATTCCTATTTGATCAACCCCATCGAACCACTCCTTGTTCATGTCCGCCGCCCCATCGATCAGATACGCCGGCGTACCCATGCGCTCTGCCAATTCCCGGAGACGATTGGAGTTGGAGCTATTCGGACTTCCCACGACCAGCAACACATCGCACTCCGCCGCCAGCTGCTTGACCGCATCCTGGCGATTCTGCGTGGCGTAGCAGATGTCGTCCTTGCGTGGACCGCCGATGTTGGGGAAGCGGCGGCGCAGGGCGTCGATGACCCGGCTGGTGTCGTCCATCGACAGCGTCGTCTGGGTGACGAATGCCAGCGATTCGGGATCGCGAACCTGCAGGCGCTCGACGTCGGCTTCGTCTTCCACCAGGTAGATTTCACCGCCGTTGCTGCGGTCGTACTGGCCCATGGTGCCTTCCACTTCGGGATGACCAGCGTGGCCGATCAGGATGCATTCGCGACCGTCGCGGCTGTAACGGGCAACCTCGATATGCACTTTGGTGACCAGCGGGCAGGTGGCGTCGAATACCTTCAGGCCGCGCTGCTCCGCTTCCTTGCGTACCGCCTGGGAGACGCCATGGGCGCTGAAAATGACGATGACATCATCGGGCACCTGGTCGAGTTCTTCGACGAAAACTGCGCCACGGGAGCGCAGGTCTTCGACGACGAATTTGTTGTGCACCACTTCGTGGCGGACATAGATCGGCGGGCCGAAGACTTCCAGGGCGCGATTGACGATTTCGATGGCGCGATCGACGCCAGCGCAGAAGCCACGGGGATTGGCGAGTTTGATTTGCATGCTTGCTCTCGGATCGTCGCGCGAAGATTGAAACGAGTATGCGCCCTCCCCCACTCCGGTGGAGGGCATGTCCGCTAGGCGGGCTTGACCTCGATGACTTCCACTTCGAAGGAGAGGCTCTTGCCGGCCAGCGGATGGTTGAAGTCGACGGTCACCTGTCTGTCGTCGAACGCTTTGACCACTCCGGGAAGCTCGGCATTCGCAGCATCCTGGAAGATCACCATCAGCCCCTCTCCGAGCTCCATGCCATCGAACTGGCTACGCGGCATGACTTGTACGTTCTGCGGATTGGGCTGGCCAAAGCCCTGCTCCGGCTCGATCTGCAGCACGCGCTTGTCGCCGGCCTTGAAGCCGTACAGTGCCTGCTCGAAGCCGGGCAACAGGTTGCCGTCTCCGACCTTGAAGGTCGCCGGGCGCTTGTCGAAGGTGCTGTCCACCACTTCGCCAGAAGCGAGCTTGAGGGCAAAGTGCAGGGTGACTTCCTTATCCGGACCAATGCGTTGCTCAGTCATGGGCGGGCTCTCCGGACTTATGACTCTTGAACATGTCTAGCGCCAGCATGATGGCGCCGACCGTGATGGCACTGTCAGCCAGGTTGAAGGCCGGGAAATACCAGCGGTTCTGCCAGTGCACCAGGATGAAATCGACGACGTGGCCATAGACTACGCGGTCATAGAGATTGCCCAGCGCACCGCCGAGCACCAGCGCCAGGGCAATGGCCAGCCAGGTTTCGTCGCGCTTGAGACGCTTCAACCAGACCACCAGCACGCTGCTGACGCCTACGGCGATGGCGGCGAACAACCAGCGCTGCCAACCGGACTCGCCGGCCAGAAAGCTGAACGCGGCACCCCGGTTATACACGTGAGTCCAGTCGAAATAACCGTCGAGCACTGTGACGCGCTGACCATAGTCGAGCAACTGCAGTACCAACTGCTTGCTGCCCTGGTCGAGAACGAATACCAGCACAGCCAGCCACAACCACACCAGGCGCCCGAAACGCGCATCAGACATGCTTGCGCACCTCGCCTGGGCCTTCGATGTTGCTCACGCAGCGCTCGCACAGCTCGGGATGGGCAGCGTTGGCACCGACATCGGCACGGAAGTGCCAGCAGCGGCCGCACTTGGCATGGGCGGACTTGACGATCTTCAGCTTGAGCCCGGACAGCTCGCTGCTGACCGCATCCGCCGGCGCATCGGCCAGCGGCGCGGTAGCGGCGGCGGAAGTGATCAGCGCAAAGCGCAGCTCGTCGCCCAGTTGGGCCAGGGCCGCCTGCAGCGACTCGTCGCCATACAGGGTGACTTCCGCCTGCAGGCTGCCGCCGATGGCCTTGGCCGCCCGCAGATTCTCCAACTCCTTGTTGACGGCAGCCTTCACCGCCATGATCCGGTCCCAGTACTCGCGATCCAGCTCGAAGCCTTGCGGCAGGCGCTCCAGACCTGCGTACCAGGTATTCAGCATGACCGACTCGTTGCGCTCGCCCGGCAGGAACTGCCAGATTTCGTCGGCGGTGAAAGACAGGATCGGCGCGATCCAGCGCACCAGCGCCTCGGCAATGTGGTAGAGCGCGCTCTGGCAGGAGCGACGCGCCACGCTGTCGGCGGCGGTGGTGTACTGACGGTCCTTGATGATATCGAGATAAAAGCCACCCAGCTCCTGCACACAGAAGTTGTGCACTTTGGAGTAGACGTTCCAGAAACGATACTCGCTGTATGCTTCGATGATCTCCGCCTGCAGGCGCGCCGTGGCATCGACCGCCCAGCGGTCGAGGTCGAGCATCTGGTCGGCCGGCAGCAGATCCTTGGCGGGATCGAAGCCGTTGAGGTTGGAAAGCAGGAAGCGCGTGGTGTTGCGGATACGCCGGTAGGCGTCGGCGCTGCGTTGAAGGATCTGGTCGGATACCGCCATCTCGCCGGAGTAGTCGGTGGACGCGACCCACAGGCGCAGGATATCGGCGCCCAGGCTGTCGATGACCTTCTGCGGTGCGACGACGTTGCCCAGGGACTTGGATTGCTTGCGGCCCTGCTCATCGACGGTGAAGCCGTGGGTCAGCAGTTCCTTGTACGGTGCGTGCCCGTCGATGGCACAGCCGGTCAGCAGCGATGAATGGAACCAGCCACGATGCTGGTCGGAGCCTTCCAGGTAGAGGTCGGCGCGCGGGCCTCCGTGATGACCGAGGTCGTGCGAGCCGCGCAATACGTGCCAGTGCGTGGTTCCGGAATCGAACCACACGTCCAGGGTGTCCCGGCTCTTGTCGTACTGGCCCGCATCGTCACCCAGCAGCTCGGCGGCGTCGAGCTTGAACCAGGCCTCGATGCCTTCCTTCTCGACACGCTGGGCGACCTGCTCCATCAGCTCGACGGTGCGCGGGTGCAGTTCACCGCTCTCCTTGTGCGTGAAGAAGGGAATCGGCACGCCCCAGTTGCGCTGGCGCGAGATGCACCAGTCCGGGCGGTCGGCGATCATGCTGTGCAGGCGGGCCTGGCCCCAGGCGGGGACGAACCGGGTCTGCTCGATGGCGGCCAGCGAGCGCTGACGCAAGGTGGCACCGTGGTTCGGTTGCTTGTCCATGCCCACGAACCACTGCGCCGTGGCACGGTAGATCAACGGGGACTTGTGCCGCCAGCAATGCATATAGCTATGCTGGATCGCCTCATGCTTGAGCAGCGCGCCGACTTCCTTGAGCTTGGCGACGATGTTCGGGTTGGCCTTCCAGATGAACTGGCCACCGAAGAACGGCAGCGAGTCGACATACACGCCGTTGCTCTGCACCGGATTGAAGATATCGTCATTGCTCATGCCGTACTGCTTGCAGGTACGGAAGTCGTCTTCTCCATAGGCCGGCGCGGAGTGCACGACACCGGTGCCGGCCCCCAGCTCGACATAGTCGGCCAGGTAGACCGGCGAAAAGCGTTCGTACAGCGGATGGCGGAAACGGATCAGCTCCAGCGCGCTGCCTGCCGCAGTGGCGAGCACCTCGCCTTGCAGGCCGTAACGCTGCAGGCAGCCCTCGACCAGCTCCTCGGCCAGCAGCAGCAGGCGCTCGCCAACGTCGACCAGCGCGTAGCTGAACTCGGGGTTCACGTTCAGCGCCTGGTTGGCCGGGATGGTCCAAGGCGTGGTGGTCCAGATGACGATGCTGGCCGGCTTGCCCAGGCTGGCTAGGCCAAAGGCCGCGGCAAGCTTGTCCGCGTCCTCTACCGGGAAGGCCACATCGATGGCATCCGACTCTTTATCCTGGTATTCGACCTCGGCCTCGGCCAGTGCCGAACCGCAGTCGAAACAGAAGTTGACCGGCTTCAGGCCCTTGAACACGAAGCCATTCTTGACCATTTCCGCCAGGGCGCGGATTTCACCGGCCTCGTTGGCGAAGTTCATGGTCAGGTAGGGGTTGTCCCACTCGCCCAGCACGCCCAGGCGAATGAAACCAGCTTTCTGTTCCTCGACCTGCTCGGCAGCGTAGGCTCGGCAGCGCTCGCGCGTCAGGTCGGCCGGCTGGTTCTTGCCGAAGGTGGTTTCGACCTTGTGCTCGATCGGCAGGCCGTGGCAGTCCCAGCCCGGCACGTAGGGCGCATCGAAACCGGCCAGGGTCTTGGAACGGGTGATGATGTCCTTGAGGATCTTGTTCAGCGCATGACCGATGTGGATGCTGCCGTTGGCATAGGGCGGGCCATCGTGCAACACGAACTTCGGGCGGCCCTCGCCGATCTGCCGCAGCTTCTGATACAGGCCAATACTGTTCCAACGCGCCAGGGTCTCCGGCTCGCGCTGGGGCAGACCGGCCTTCATCGGAAACGCCGTATCCGGCAGATTGAGGGTCGCTTTGTAATCGGTCATGTCGTTCGGCTCTTTGTTAAAGCGGTTGGCCCAGCCAGTAGGCACGGGCGGCGGCGACATCCGCGTGGATTGCCGCCTTGAGCGCCTCCAGGGAGGCGAAACGCTGCTCGTCGCGCAGCTTGTGGTGGAATGCCACCGTCAGGCGCTGGCCATACAGATCGCCAGCATATTCCAGCAGATGCACCTCCAGATGCGGGCTACCGTCCCCCTCCACCGTCGGCCTCTGGCCAATGTTGGCCACGCCATGCAGGCGGTGCTGCCCGTGCAGCGCACTGACCAGAAACACCCCGTGCAGCGGCGCCTTGCGGCGCTTGAGCTGCACGTTGGCGGTCGGCGTGCCGAACTGGCGGGCCAGCTTCTGCCCATGCAGCACTCGCCCAGCCAGGGCGTAGGGTCGCCCCAGCAACCGCTCGGCCAGCTCCAACTCGCCGGCTTGCAGGGCCTCGCGCACCCGGGTGCTGCTGATCCGTGCGCCATCCAGCTCGACGGTCAACGCCGCCTCCACGGAAAAGCCGTGCTGCTCACCGGCTTGCATCAGAAAGTCGAAGTCCCCGGTACGGCCAGCGCCAAATCGAAAGTCGTCGCCCACTTCCAGATGCCGGACACGCAAGCCCTCGACCAGCACCTGGCGCACGAACTCGGCGGCGGACAGCTCGCGCAGGCGGCGGTTGAAGGCCAGGCACAATACGCGGTCGACGTTTTCGGCGGCCAGCAACTCGAGTTTCTCGCGCAGACGGGTCAGCCGTGCCGGAGCCGTGTCCGGCGCGAAGAACTCCCGCGGCTGAGGCTCGAAGATCACCACGCAACTGGGTACGCACAGCTCGATGGCGCGCTCGCGCAGGCGCGCCAAGATCGCCTGGTGACCGCGATGCACCCCATCGAAATTACCGATGGTGGCAACGCAGCCCTGGCTCAGCGGACGCAGATTGTGAAGACCTCGGACCAGCTGCATAGCCTGCTACTTGCTTACAAAGTGGCCGATTATACGCACAGGCGGCTATCGGTGACAGGCAGCACGTCCGCCTTCAGCCCACCGCACGCCGGGCAAAATCCCGCGGGCGGAAGCCGAGCGCCAACAACGCACCGAAATAGGCCAGCAGCCCGGCCAGCACCAGCGCCCCCAGGCGCAGCAAACGCAGCGGCATGTCGCCCTGCCCCCAGTCAGGCATGAAGTGCAGCACCGCCAGCAGCGCCGCAACCATCGCCGCCACAGCCACCGACAGCTTGCCCAGGAACAGCGCCCAGCCCGATTGGGGCTGGTACATGCGCCGGCTGCGCAGCTGCCAGTACAGCAAGCCCGCATTCAAGCAGGCCGCCAGGCTGATGGCGAGGGCCAGGCCGGCGTGCTTCAGGTCCAGGCCGAAGACGAACAGCGCGTTCATCGCCTGGGTCGCCAACAGGCTGACCACGGCAATGCGCACCGGCGTTTTGATGTTCTGCTGGGCATAAAAGCCCGGCGCGAGGATCTTCACCAGGATCAACGCCAGCAGTCCAACGGAATAGGCGACCAGCGCCTGCTGGGTCATGGCCGCGTCATGGGCGCTGAACCTGCCGTACTGGAACAGCGCGACGATCAGCGGCTCGGCGATGATCGCCAACGCCAGCGTGCAGGGCAGCGCCAGCAAGAAACACAGGCGCAAGCCCCAGTCGAGAAGCTTGGAATACTCCTCGCGATCGGCGCTGGCATAGGTCTTGGCCAAAGCCGGCAACAAGATGGTCCCCAGCGCCACACCGAGCACCCCGGCAGGCAATTCCATCAGGCGATCGGCGTAATACATCCAGGACACCGAGCCCGCCACCAGGAAGGAAGCGAAGATGGTGTTGATGATCAGCGAGATTTGGCTCACCGACACCCCGAATATCGCCGGCCCCATCTGCTTGAGCACCCGCCACACACCGGTGTCGCGCAAGCTCAGGCGCGGCAGCACCAGCATGCCGATCCGCCGCAACGACGGCAGCTGCCAGAGGAATTGCGCCAGCCCTCCCACCAGCACTGCCCAGCCCAGGGCCATGATCGGCGGATCGAAGTAGGGCGTGAGCCACAACGAGAACACGATCATGCTGACATTCAGCAGCGTCGGCACGAAGGCCGGCACGGAGAAACGGTTCCAGGTGTTGAGCACCGCTCCTGCCAGGGACGACAGCGAGATCAGCAAGATGTAAGGAAAGGTCACCCGCAGCAGGTCGGTGGTCAGGGCGAAGCGCTCGGGCTCGTCGGCGAAGCCCGGGGCGCTGATCCAGACGATCCAGGGTGCTGCCAGAATGCCCAGCAGGGTTACCAGCGCCAACACCAGGGTCAACAGGCCTGCGACATAGGCGAGAAAGGTGCGGGTCGCCTCTTCCCCCTGCTGGGTCTTGTACTCCGCCAGGATCGGGACGAACGCCTGGGAGAAGGCGCCTTCGGCGAAGATGCGGCGCAGCAGGTTGGGCAGCTTGAAGGCGACGACGAAGGCATCGGAGGCCACGCCGGCACCAAAGGTGCGCGCGATGATGGTGTCGCGAACGAAGCCCAGCACGCGCGAGAGCATGGTCAGGGAGCTGACGGCGGCCAGGGATTTGAGCAGGTTCATGAAGTTCGGCGGTCCGCAATGCCGGCACAGGCGCCCGGCGGATGAAGGCGACGAGTGTAACCAGCCGCCGCTGGTCAGGCCAGTGCGGCAAAACACTTCCAGACTTGACAGATGCGCCAGGCATCGAAATAATTCGCGGCCTTATTTGTATCCCCCCAGTTTTCGAGGAGTTCGACGGTGGCCAACAGCCCTTCCGCCAAAAAACGCGCAAAACAGGCTGAGAAGCGTCGCAGCCACAACGCCAGCCTGCGCTCCATGGTTCGCACCTACATCAAGAACGTGGTCAAGGCCATCGACGCCAAGGACCTGGAAAAAGCCCAGACAGCCTACACCCTGGCAGTTCCGGTCATCGATCGCATGGCCGACAAAGGCATCATTCACAAGAACAAAGCCGCTCGTCACAAGAGCCGCCTGAACGGCCACATCAAGGCCCTCGGCGCTGCCGCTGCCTAAGCGACGGACGTTCTGAAAAAACCGACCCACTGGGTCGGTTTTTTATTGCCCGCGAGAACCACGAAAGCCGGCACTACCGGCGCTCGCCACTCCACGGCAGGATCGGAATGGCGGTTACCGCATTCTGCGGACTGCCCTCGATCACGCGATCGCTATACACCAGATAGACCAGCGCATTGCGCTTCTTGTCGAAGAAGCGCACCACCTGCATGGTCTTGAAGACCAGCGAAGTGCGCTCCTTGAATACTTCCTCGCCATCCTCGAGCTCACCCTTGAAGCGAATCGCCCCCACCTGGCGGCAAGCAATGGAGGCCTCGGCGCGATCCTCGGCCAAGCCCAGACCACCCTTGATACCGCCGGTCTTGGCCCGCGACAGGTAACAGGTCACCCCCTCCACCTTCGGATCGTCGAACGCCTCGACCACGATCTTGTGGTTTGGCCCGATCAGTTTGAAAACCGTGGAAACCTCGCCTATCTCCTCCGCCGACACCCAGGAGGAAACCAGTAGCAATGCCAATCCCAGCTTCCGCATGTTCGCTCCTCAGACCAGAATCAGATTGTCGCGATGCACCAGCTCCGGCTCATCGACATAGCCGAGCAGCCGCTCGATGGCATCGGACGGCTGCCCAATGATCTTCTGCGCTTCGAGCGCACTGTAGTTGGCCAGGCCACGCGCGATTTCGCGCCCCTCGGCATCCAGGCACAACACCATTTCACCGCGCCGGAAGTTGCCCTGCACCGCCTTGACCCCGACCGGCAACAGACTCTTGCGGTCGGTGACCAATGCCTTCACCGCACCCGCGTCCAGCTGCAAGCTGCCGCGCGTCTGCAGATGACCAGCCAGCCATTGCTTGCGCGCCGCCAGCAGACCGCGCTCGGGCGCCAGTAGCGTACCCAGACGCTCTCCCGCCTTGAGCCGATCCAGCACCCGCTCGATCTGCCCACCGACGATGACCGTGTGAGCACCGGAGCGCGCCGCCAGGCGCGCAGCCCGCAACTTGGTCTGCATGCCGCCGCGCCCCAGCGCGCCCCCCGTGCCACCGGCCACCGCGTCGAGACTCGGATCGTCTGCCCGCGCCTCGTGGATCAACCGGGCATCGGGATTGGTGCGCGGATCAGCATCGAACATGCCGTCGCGA
This sequence comes from Zestomonas ipomoeae, assembly GCF_057128665.1. Lineage (NCBI taxonomy): Bacteria > Pseudomonadati > Pseudomonadota > Gammaproteobacteria > Pseudomonadales > Pseudomonadaceae > Zestomonas > Zestomonas ipomoeae. The sequence goes on along the minus strand of NZ_JBSKHQ010000022.1, from coordinate 45,148 downwards.
TCGGTGAGGATCACCAGCAGATCAGCCTCCACCAGGTTGGCGACCAGCGCCGCCAGGGTGTCGTTGTCGCCGAAGCGGATCTCGTCGGTGACCACGGTGTCGTTCTCGTTGATCACCGGGATGGCACCGAACTCGAGCAGGGTCCGCAATGTGCTGCGCGCATTCAGGTAGCGCTTGCGATCGGACAGATCGTCATGGGTAAGCAGAATCTGCGCCGTGTGCCGGCCATGCTCGGCGAAACTGGACTCCCAGGCCTGCACCAGCCCCATCTGGCCGATTGAGGCGGCCGCCTGCAGCTCATGAATGGCCTTGGGCCGCACCTTCCAACCCAGCCGACTCATGCCCGCCGCCACCGCGCCGGACGATACCAGCACCAGCTCGACGCCCGCCTCGCGCAGCGCCACCATCTGCCGCACCCAGACCGCCATGGCAGCACGATCCAGACCACGACCATCGGCGGTCAGCAGGGCGCTACCGATCTTCACCACCCAGCGCCGCGCGCCGGTCACCTTGTCCCGCATGATCACCAACCTTAGCCAGAGAGCGGCGCAGACAATGGGCGCGCCCTGTGCGAGTAAGCCGTCAACGCGCCGCCGGGGCGCACCTGTCAATCACGGACGTAGATAATTTCCGGGCCGTCCTCGTCATCCTCGAAGTCATCGAAGTCGTCGTCGCCGACATCATCGACACTTTTCAGACCGGAGCGGCGTAGCGCACGCCTATCATCCAGTGCCTGCAGGCGAGCCCGCGCCTCATCCTCGATGCGCCGATCCAGAGCGGCCAGCGCCTCGGCGTACTCGGGCTCCTCGGCGATGCGCAGAGTGCGCTCGTCGAGATAGCGCATGATGTCCTGGCTGAGCGCCTCCGTTCCTTCACGCTCCAGAGCGGAGATCACGTACACCGGACCCTCCCATCCAAGCCGCTCGACCACGTCGCGCATGCGCTCTTCGCGCTCGTCCTCGAGCAACTGGTCAGCCTTGTTCAGCACCAGCCAGCGATCGCGGCCGGCCAGCGCCGGGCTGAACTTCTCCAGCTCGCTGATGATGACTTCCGCGGCGTCGGCCGGATCGCTGCCATCCGGCGGCACCATATCCACAAGGTGCAGCAGCAGACGGGTACGCGCCAGATGCTTGAGGAAGCGAATGCCAAGACCAGCCCCCTCGGATGCACCCTCGATCAACCCCGGGATATCGGCGACGACGAAGCTCTTGTAGCGCCCGACACTGACCACGCCCAGGTTCGGCACCAAGGTGGTGAACGGATAGTCGGCCACCTTTGGCTTGGCGGCAGAGACCGCGCGAATGAAAGTACTCTTGCCGGCATTGGGCAATCCGAGCAGGCCGACATCGGCCAGCACCTTCAATTCCAGCTTGAGATCGCGCGCTTCGCCCGGCTTGCCCGGCGTCGTCTGCCGCGGCGCCCGATTGGTACTGGACTTGAAGCGGGTGTTGCCTAGGCCGTGCCAGCCACCCTGAGCCACCATCAGGCGCTGTCCAGGCTTGGTCAGGTCGCCGATGACCTCCTGGGTGCCGGCGTCAACCACCGTGGTGCCGACCGGCACCGGCAGGATCAGGTCATCGCCCTTGGCACCGGTACAGTCGGTGCTGCCGCCCTTCTCGCCATTCTTGGCCGCGAAGCGACGGGTGTAGCGGTAGTCGACCAGGGTGTTGAGATTCTCGTCAGCCACCAGGTACACGGAGCCGCCGTCACCGCCATCGCCGCCGTTGGGGCCACCCTTTTCGATGAACTTCTCGCGGCGAAAGCTCATCATGCCATTACCGCCGTCACCGGCCTTTACAAAAATCGATACTTCATCGACGAATTTCATGGAACGCCTCCCGCCCTGGGGCGGGCTGAGTCAAACGAGGAACATAGGATACAGAAACAAAAAAGCCCCGTCGCATGACAGGGCTTTCCCAGCAACGTCGCGATTAGGCCGCGACGACGCTCACGTAGCGACGACCGAAGGCGCCTTTCACTTCGAACTTGACCACGCCGTCGGTTTTCGCGAACAGGGTGTGATCCTTGCCCATGCCAACGCCGTAACCGGCATGGAACTGGGTGCCGCGCTGACGCACGATGATGTTGCCGGCCTTGATGACCTGGCCGCCGTACAGTTTCACGCCAAGGCGTTTACTTTCTGAGTCGCGACCGTTGCGGGTAGAACCGCCAGCTTTTTTGTGTGCCATGAGTCATATCCTCCTAAAAGGGATCAGGCCTGAATGCCAGTGATCTTGATTTCGGTGAACCACTGACGGTGGCCCTGACGCTTCATGTGGTGCTTACGACGGCGGAACTTGATGATGCGCACTTTGTCGTGACGGCCTTGGGAGACCACTTCAGCGACGACTTTGGCGCCATCGACCACCGGAGCGCCGATCTTCACGTCGTCGCCATTGCCGATCAGCAGAACGCGATCGAAAGTCACGGATTCGCCAGTGGCGACTTCCAGCTTCTCGATCTTGAGGAATTCACCTTCGGCAACCTTGTATTGCTTGCCACCGGTAACGATTACTGCGTACATGGAATATCTCCGTTGATCCTGCTCACCCAGCGCTTTATAGGAAGAGGTGTTGGCTGGCATGGCTGCTCGGGGCCGGAAGGGACGCCCGTGCAATTGCGTAAGGCAGGTAGATGCCCAGGGAAGTTCAGGGTGCGCGATTGTACGCAAGCCACAGCAGCGACGCAAGCACCGCAGAGCCTTGCCTTGACAGCCCCTACCCCTCCCCCTAGCATGCCGCGCAACCTACGAGGAGCGCTTTCCGCCGATGCAACCCCAGGCCTTCTACCGCGTGGTGGCGGACGACTTTTCCGCCGTCGACGCCATCATTCGCCAGCAGCTGGTTTCCCGCGTCCCACTGGTGGAAAAGATCGGCGACTATATCATTTCCGCCGGCGGCAAACGCCTGCGCCCGTTGCTGGTGCTGCTGTGCGGCAAGGCCCTGGGGCGCCACGACGACGATCTGCGCCTGCTGGCCGCCACCATCGAGTTCCTGCACACCGCCACCCTGCTGCATGACGATGTGGTCGACATGTCCGACATGCGTCGCGGCCGCTCCACCGCCAACGCCCAGTGGGGCAACGCGCCCAGCGTGCTGGTTGGCGACTTCCTCTATTCGCGCTCGTTCGAAATGATGGTGCAGCTCGGTTCCATGGATGTGATGCGCATCCTTTCCAAAGCCACCCGCGTGATCGCCGAAGGCGAGGTGTTGCAACTTTCCAAGGTACGCGACGCCAGCACCACGGAAGAAACCTACATGGAAGTCATTCGCGGCAAGACCGCCATGCTCTTCGAGGCCTCCACCCACAGCGCCGCCGCCCTGGCCGGCGCCAACCAGGAACAGAGCGAGGCACTGTGTCGCTTCGGCGACCACCTGGGCATTGCCTTCCAACTGGTCGACGATCTGCTCGACTACCGCGGCGACAGCGACACCCTGGGCAAGAACGTCGGCGACGACCTCGCCGAGGGCAAGCCCACCCTGCCGCTGATCTACTGCATGCGCGAAGGCACTGAGCAGCAGGCGGCTCTGGTTCGCCAGGCCATTCAGAAAGGCGGCCTCGAAGATCTCGAACGCATTCGCGAGGCGGTGGAGAGCAGCGGCGCCCTGAACTACACCGCCCAGCTCGCCCGCGACTACGCCGAGCGAGCGATCGCCTGCCTGGAAGTCCTGCCAGCCAGCGAATACCGCGACGCCCTGGTGGAGCTGAGCCACTTTGCTGTAGCCCGCACGCACTGAGTGACCTGCGCTTTCCGACAGGAAGCGCAATTGGCACTTGCTATTAAGATAATAAGAATTATTCTCATCTCTTGATTAATTCAAGGAGATGAGCCATGACCTATCTGATCGATGCTTGGCTGGACCGCCCGCACCCCTATCTGCGCATTCTCAACCGAGAGACCGGCGAGGTGTGCGCGCTGCTGGAGCAGGAGGCGCTCGAAGAACTCCGCGAACAGGGCGAACTGGATCTGGGAGAGCTGAGTTCCAGCGAACCGCCGGTTCTGAAGGAGCTGGTACGCACCCTCTTTCTCTACTGCTACGCCAGAGCCTTGCGCTGAGGCAGCACCCACATCGCGCCAAGGCAATGCGGGTGCCCGGAAATGCTTAGAGCACGTCCAACAGTTCGACGTCGAACACCAGCACGCTGTGCGGCGGAATGCTGCCGACGCCCTGGGCGCCGTAGGCCAGCTCGCTCGGCACGTGCAGACGCCATTTGCTGCCGGCGTTCATCAGCTGCAGGGCCTCGGTCCAGCCGGCGATCACGCCACCGACCGGGAACTCGGCTGGCTGGCCGCGCTGATAGGAGCTGTCAAATACGCTGCCGTTGATCAGCGTGCCATGGTAATGGGTACGAACGTGGTCTTCACGGCTTGGGCGCGGGCCCTCACCAGCCACCAGCACCTCGTACTGCAGGCCCGACGGCAGCACCGTCACACCTTCGCGCTTGGCGTTCTCGGCGAGGTAGGCCCGGCCTTCCCCCGCGGCTGCCTCGGCCTTGGCCTGGGCTTCGGCCTGCATGCGCTCGCGAATGACCTTGAAGCTGGCCGACAGCGCTGCCTGGTCGACGCGGCTGGACTGACTGTTGAAGGCGTCGCTCAGACCGGCCAGCACCGCATCCAGACTCACGCCCGGCGGCGGGTTGTCGCGCAACTGGTCGCCCAACTGGCGACCGATGCCGTAGCTGACCCGCGCTTCGTCGGTGGAAAGATTGAGTTCGGACATGGGACTGCTCCGCTGAGGGCTGAAAGGCCGGCCAGACTAGCACAGCACACCGGCCAGCCCCAGGCCGTACACCTCATTCGTGCTTGGTCAGCTTGTCCAGGTAGCCCATGGCGAAGGCCGAGCCGACGAAGGTCATGTGGATGATCACGTACCACATGAGATGGCCGGTGTCGTAGCTCTTGGCGTCCATGAACACCTTGAGCAGGTGGATGGACGAGATGGCCACGATGGAAGCCGCCACCTTCATCTTCAGCGAGCCGGAATCCATCTTGCCCAGCCAGCTCAGCTTCTCGGTGCCGTCCTTGATGTCCAGCTGCGAGACGAAGTTCTCGTAGCCTGAGAGCATCACCATTACCAGCAGGCCGCCGACCAGGGACATGTCGACCAGCGACAACAGCACCAGGATCAGCTCGGTTTCGGCCATGGACAGCACGTTGGGCAGGATGTGCAGGACCTCCTGGAAGAACTTGATGGCCAGCGCCAGCAGGGCCAGGGAAAGCCCGAAATAGATAGGAGCCAACAGCCAGCGGGAGGCATACATGAAGTTTTCGATAAAGCGTTCCATGGGTTCTCACACAGCCAAGAGAAGTGGCGCCGAGTATACCTAGCCGCCCACGACTGACAACGCCCCGCTCCCTGCCAGCCCGCCGGATGCGCATGACAGTTTCGCTGCTTTGTGGATAACTTCTCGGCACCGCCAAGCGCGCCGATGTCGCAGAGGCCGGCAGAGCACCGACAGGAAGGTGGCCTCAGGTTTCCGGACGGAACAGGTAGTCGCCGAGATGACGACAGCGCTCGCCGTTCAGCCGACGCAATTCGGCTTGCAGATGGAGGCGCCAGATCATCGGCTCCTCACACTCCACATAGCCCTGGGCGGAGAGGTTCTCGACAATCGCGGCGAGCACGGCCTCGGCTACGAAAGGCCCATGGAATGGGCCTTGCGCCTTGATGGCGGAAGGCTGGGCACCGGACATGCCGGCGGCGCACAGTAAGGTCCACAGTCCCCGCTCACCCGCGAGCGGGCGAATCACGCACTCGATGCGTGTCACCAAGCCCAGGCATTGGCGGGTAAGACAGAGGCTGCGCGACATGGCGGCGATCCTCGCAAGGTCCTGGCCTCAGCCTACACCTCGGCGGGTCGCCGGGCAAAGGCCCGGTTATCCACGCAAGCTGTGGATAACTCTGTGCATGACCTTGGGGAAACCCGTCCAGGGCTAATGGCGTGGCGGGCTGGGCCGATCAGTTTAATGACTGACCAGCCACCTGGCGAACGACCACCCTACTCATCGTCCTTCTTGCCCTTGCCTTCCTTGTCTTCTTCCACCATGCCCATCTCCGAAATCTCCCGCAGCCGCTCGACCACCCGGCCATTGATGCTGCCCTCAGGGAAGCGTCCCTGGGCGTCCGGGGTGCCGGCCGACTGGCCGACCAGCAAGCTGAGCGCCTCGTCCACCTGGCGCACCGCGTAGACATGGAACTGGCCGTCGCGCACCGCCTCCAGCACGCGCGAGTCGAGCATCAGGTTGGTGACGTTGGCATAGGGAATGATCACCCCCTGCTCGCCGTTCAGCCCGCGCGCCTCGCAGAGACGGAAGAAGCCTTCGATCTTCTCGTTGACCCCACCGACCGCCTGCACTTCGCCGAACTGGTTGATCGAGCCGGTGATGGCGAAGCATTGCTTGAGCGGCGTGCGCGACAGTGCCGAGATCAGCGTGCAGACCTCGCCGAGGGAAGCGCTGTCGCCGTCGACATAGCCGTAGGACTGCTCCAGGGCGATGCTGGCGGAGATTTCCAGAGGGAATTCCTGGGCATAGCGACTGCCCAGGTAGCCGGTGAGGATCATCACGCCCTTGGAGTGGATCGGCTGGCCGAGATTGACCTCACGCTCGATGTCGACGATGCCGCTGCCCCCCGGATAGACGGTGGCGGAAATGCGCGCCGGCACACCGAACGCCGAGTCGCCCACTTCCAGCACGGTAAGGCCGTTGCACTTGCCGATGGCGGCGCCGTCGGTATCGATGAGGATGATGCCGGCCAGCATGTCGTCGAGGATGCGCGCCGAGACCCGCCCGGTGCGGGTGGCCTTGGCCTTCAGAGCGCGCTCGATATGGCCGACGTCGGTGACGCTGTCGCTGGCCAGACTGCGGATGAAGTCAGCCTCGCTGACCAGTTGGAACAGATCGCCGATGCGCGCGGACAACCGTCCCTGGTGCTCGGCCAGGCGCGCGCTGTAGGTCGCCAGGCGGGCGACCGCGGCGGAGGTCAGCGGCGCCATGCCCTCCTCCGAGGTGCGGGTCTTGAGCAACTGGGCGAACTGTTCGAGGCTGTCCTCGGCCAGCGGGATTTCCTCGTCGAAATCCACCAGCACGCGGAACAGCTCCTGGAAGTCCGGGTCCAGCTCCTGCAGCGTGTAATAGAGCTGGCGTGAGCCGATGATCACCAACTTGATCTGCAGCGGAATGGTCTGCGGCGTCAGGGTCACCGTGGCCAGGCGCCCCAGCTCCGCCAATGGTGACTCCATCTTCAGCTTGCGCGAGTGCAGGGCGCGCTTGAGCGCATCCCAGACGAAGGGCTCGCCGAGCAGCTTTTCCGCCTCCAGCACCAGCAGGCCGCCATTGGCGCGATGCAGCGCGCCCGGGCGCAGTTGCCGGTAGCTGGTATAGAGCGCGCCCTGGTCGGTGTTGTATTCGATGCGACCGAATAGGTTGTCGTAGGTCGGATGGGATTCGAACACCACCGGCGCACCGCCATCGACATGATGACCGACCACCAGGCTCGGGCTGTATTGTTCCTCCAGCATCTCGCGGCGCTGCGCGTCGGGCTTGTCGTCGATCAACTGGTCGACCACGGTCTTCAGCAGGTTGACCTGCACCGCCTGCAGATAGGCACAAACGCCGGCATTCTCCGCATAGGCTTCCGATAGCGGTGCCAGTAGCGGCTGCAGCGCCAGGGTGATGGTTTCCTCATTGAGCTGGCGCAACTGGTTGCTCGACTCGCGCTTCCATTGCGGCAGGCTGGCCAGCTCCTCGTTCAGGCGCTCCTCCAGCGCGGCGATATCGCTGTGGAAGCGCTCGCGCTCGGCTTCCGGCAACTGGGCGAACTCGGCTTCGTCGAGCGCCTTGCCCTCTTTCATCGGGGTGAAGGCAATGTTGCTGCTGTCGCGATACAGCGCCACTTCCTTCTCCAGCGCCAGGCGCTCGATCACATCCAATGCCTTGTCATAACGCTGATTGAAGGCACGGTCGATGGCGTTCTTTTTCTGCTGGTAGGTCGGATGCTCGAATACCGCCGGAAAAGTCGCCAGCAGGTTGTCGATCAACTGGTTGATGTCGCTGATGAACGCCGCCGCGGTGCCGGCCGGCAACTCCAGGGCGCGCGGTTCGCGCGGTTCGTCGAAGTGATTGACGTAGACCCAGTCGGCCGGCGTAGCCTGGCGCTTGGCCTCGGCCTTTAGATAGCGCTGCACGAAGGAGAAGCGGCCGGTACCCGGCTCGCCCATGACATAGACGTTGTAACCGGGGCGCGGCATGGCCACGCCGAACTGCAGCGCTTCCACCGCACGCTCCTGGCCGAGCACGCCGCGGAAGGGCTCCAGGTCATCGGTGGTGGTGAAGTCGAACTGGGTGGAATCGAAGGGACGGGTCAGGGCTTCGGGTGCCAGGCGCAGGCCGGCAACATCGAGATCGGGCATCGGGAGTCCTTGCATCGGGTGGCCGACTGGCCACTGGGTCTTGCCCGGCATTCTGGCGCCGCACGACGATCACTGGCAAGGCGACAAACGCTGCGCCCGTGCAAAGCCGCACAATCAGGCGGCACCGCTCTGCTGCCGTGCACAAGACAGGCAATGCTCGGCCATCGGCAGTACCCGCAGGCGATCGTCGCTGATCGGCTCGCCGCAGAGCGCGCAAGCCCCGTAGCTGCCGGCGGCCAGCCGCAGCCTGGCCAGGCCGACCAGCCGCAGCCCGGCCTGCGCCTCTGCCAGCAAGGCCTCGAGAACCTCGTCGTTCTGCCGCTGCGCGGCCTGCTCGGCGAAATCGGGGGAGTGGCTGCGCGCCAGGTCCTGGCTGATGGCGCTGGCCCTGGCGGCATAGTCGGCGGCCAGGGCATCGAGAGCGGCACGGGGATCGAAAGCAGGCATGACTGAACTCCCAGCAATGGACTCCCGCAGTGTGCGCCGCGCGCGGTCGAAGGTACTGACGCACATCAACGCGCCTTATGCTTCGCCCAGCGCCTTCCAGTCCAGACCGAAGCGCGCCAGGTACTTGCGCAGGCGGTCGGCGTCGTTGGCCTTGCTCTTGCTCTGGCGCGACACGGCAAACAGCTGCCGGCCGGCCTCGGACAGGCTCGGCGCCTGCCGGCAGACCTCCAGCACCGCGCGCAGTTGCAGGCGGTCGAACAGGTCCAGTTCGCTCAGCGCCTGCTCGCCGAGCAGCGCCAGCAACTCGGCGTCGCCCCGCTCGCTCCCCTGCCAGGCACGGCGCAGACGGCCGATCTCCTCCTCCACCAGGGCCTCGTCGATGCGGCCGCTGTCGGCCAGGGTGGCCATGCGCGTGATGGAGGCGGACAGCTCGCGGAAGTTGCCGCTCCAGGCCGCCTCCGCCGAGCTGGCGAAGGCCAGGTAGCGGCGCCGCGCCTCGACGTTGAAGCGCACCTGGCGGCCCAGCTCGCGGGCGTGGCGCTCCAGCTCGAAGTCGATGTTCGGCTCGATGTCTTCGCGGCGCCCGGCCAGCCCCGGCAGCTCGAAAGTCCAGAGGTTGATGCGGGCGAACAGGTCCTCGCGGAACAACCCCTCGGCGACGCGGCCGCGAAGGTCGCGGTGGGTACCGGCGATCAGCAGGAAGTCGCTCTCCACCTCGCGGTCGCCGCCCAGTGGGAAGAAGCGTTTCTCCTCGATGGCCTTGAGCAGCATGGCCTGCTCGTCCAGGCCCAGTTCGCCGATCTCGTCGAGGAATAGCATGCCGCCGTCGGCCGCCCGCAACAGGCCCTCGCGGGCATTCTGCGCACCGGTGAAGGCGCCCTTGATGTGGCCGAACAGCGCGGACATGGCGCCGTCGCCACGCAAGGTCGCGCAATTGACCTCGACGAAACGCCCTTGCACCTGGTGCCGAGCCCGCTTCAGCTCGTAGATGCGCCGCGCCAGGAACGACTTGCCGGCACCGGTGGGACCGACCAGCAGCATCGGCGCCTTGGAGCGCACCGCGACCCGCTCGATCTGCTCGATGGAGCGGTTGAACGCCTCATTGCGTGTAGCGATGCCGGACTTGAGGAACGCCAGGGTCTGCTGTTGCTCGCGCAGGAAGCGCGAGGCGATGCGGTCGTAGCGCGACAGGTCGAGGTCGATCAGCGCATGGGTGCCACAGGCCTGTCGTTCGAGGTCCGTGCGCCGGGCCGGCGAGGTCTGCACCAGGCGCGCCGGCAGGTAGCGCGCCTCGGTGAGCAGGAACCAGCATATCTGCGCGACGTGGGTACCGGTGGTGATGTGCACCAGGTAGTCCTCGCGCTCGGTATCGAAGGCATAGCCGGCGGCGAAGTCGTGCAGCGCACCGTAGACTTCCTCGAAATCCCAAGGGTTGCGCAGCGTCATTTCATGCAGGCGCACTTCAGTTTCTGGCGAAATCTGCGCGATGTCCTCACGCAGGCGCTCGGCCAGCCGCAGGTCGCGGGCGTCGGCGCCATGGATCAGCTCCAGGCGGTCGATCAGCAGGTCCGGCTGCTGACACAGGCCGACGCTCGGCCGCCATTTGCTCCAGCGATTGGCGCCCTTGCCCACATGGTCGAGAGTGGTGCCGATAAAGCCGATAGCGACGGTCTTGCGCCCACCGCTCATTGCTTGACCACCGTTTCCAGCAGCGGCGAGTCGAACATCGCCACCGGCGAGATCACCGTCTCCTCCAGTGGCACCTCGTCGCCGTAGCGTTCGCGCAGCTTGGCCCGCACCGCCGGGGCGCTCAGGTCGAAGTCGCGGATCTGCTGCAAGCCGCCGATCTCGATGCCGAGGGCACGCTGGTAGAGCTTCCAGACCAGCTCGGAGCAATACAGGCGCTGGTCCGACCACTCGAAGGTCAGGTCATAGCGCCGACCGAGCAGCGGTTCGGCCTCGGCATGCAGCCGGCGCAGCGCCGCGGCGTCGAGCAGCCGCGGCGCTTCGCGCAGGCGCTTGACCACGTAGTGCCCGCCCTCCCCCCTGGCGATCCACTGCGCCAGCGGCGTGAAGCGCACCGTGGCGCTGGCCTCGAATACCTGCGGCTGGCCATTGCGATACAGCACCACGCCCATGTGGCTGTAAGGCGAGCGGGTGACCTGCTGCACCGCCTGGCTCTGGGCGGAGCGGGAGGTGTGGAAAATCAGGTCGCCTTCCTGCACCTGCGGCGCGGCGAAGGCAGTAGCACTCAGCAGGTAGAGCGCGAGCGACAGCGTACGAAATGACATCGGGTCGATCCTTGAGAGACATCCAAACGCCAGCATGCTATCTGAAAAGATAAACACGTATCCATTTGAATATGAAAACTGCCAAACATATCTTGAAGAGCCTTGTGGAGAATTTCCCAATAAAAAATTTAATCCTTTAAAAACAGTTAGTTAGAAAAATACAAAACAGAATTTAAAAAGCTGGCACAGCTCATGCTCTATCCATGGCATACACGGACCAACAGAGCGAGATGCCAAGATGGCCAACACCACCCTGTTCAACAGCCAAGCGGCAAAGCTGCCGGCCAGCGATGCGCTGAACCAGCACAACGCTCCGGCCTACGCCTACTCGCCCAAGCACAAGCTGGCGCAGTTGGTGATGACCGGTTGCCTGAACCAGACCTTTTACGCCAACGCCGAAAGCCAGCTGGCCGAGGTGCTGGAGCTGGTGGCCCAGCTGGACGCCGCCTACGTGGCCAAGGCAGCGCTCTATGCCCGGCAGAAAGGCCATATGAAGGACATGCCGGCTCTGCTCACGGTGGCCCTGGCCGCACAGCGCTCCTCGCTGCTGCCGGCGCTGTTCGAGCAGGTGGTGGATAACGGCAAGATGCTGCGCAACTTCGTGCAGATCCTGCGCAGCGGCGTGACCGGTCGTAAGTCGCTGGGTTCGCAGCCCAAGCGCCTGGTGCAGAACTGGCTGAACGCCGCCAGCGAGCGGCAACTGCTACAAGCGGCCGTGGGCAACCAGCCGTCGCTGGCCGATGTGGTGAAGATGGTTCACCCCAAGCCGAGCGAAGCCTGGCGCGAAGCCTTCTTCGCCTGGCTGATCGGCAAGCCGGTGGACGCCGAGGCCCTGCCACCGCTGACCCGCGACCTGCTGGCATTCCGCAGCGGTGCGAGCAGCGAGCTGCCGGACGTGCACTTCCAATTGCTCGGCAACGAGAGCCTGAGCGACCGGCAATGGGCGCAACTGGCGGAACGCATGAGCTGGCAAGCACTGCGCATGAACCTGAACACCTTGGCGCGCAACGGCGTGTTCAAGCTCCAGGGTCGGGCGCGGATGGTCGCCAAGCGCTTGGCCGATCCGGCCGCTGTGGCCAAGGCGCGGGTGTACCCGTACCAGTTGCTGGTCGCCTACAAGATGGCCGGCGAGGACGTGCCGGTGGAGGTTCGCGAGGCGCTGCAGGATGCCCTGGAGCTGTCGCTGCACAACGTGCCGGAGCTGGCAGGTAGTGTGGTGGTCTGCCCGGACGTGTCCGGCTCGATGCACAGCCCGGTCACCGGCTATCGGCAAGGGGCGACCACGGCGGTGCGCTGCATCGACGTGGCGGGCCTGGTAGCGGCGGCGGTACTGCGCAAGCAGCCGCGAGCACGGGTGCTGCCGTTCGAGAACAAGGTGGTGGATGTGCGTCTGAACCCACGCGATAGCGTGATGAGCAACGCACAGGAGCTGGCCTCCATCGGCGGCGGTGGCACCAGTTGCTCGGCACCGCTGGCCAAGCTGGCGGACGAGCGGGCCAAGGTGGATACGTTGATCCTGGTTTCCGATAACGAATCCTGGATCGACGCGCGGCGCCGCGGGGCGACCGAGACCATGCTGCAGTGGGAGCGGATCAAGCGATCCAACCCCCAGGCCAAGCTGGTCTGCATCGACCTGCAGCCCTACGGCACCACCCAGGCGCAGGAGCGCGAGGACATCCTCAACGTCGGCGGTTTCGGCGATGCGGTGTTCGACGTCATCGCCCAGTTCGCCAGCGGCCAGTACGGCGCCCGGCGCTGGGTCGAGGCGATCGAGGCCATGGAACTATAACCATGCGCTCCGTCCGGGAGGGACGGAGCGCCAGATTTGAAAATTCGCGTGCTGCCGAATGCCGCCGGGACTACATCCAAAGACGTCTCGGTAACTCTTGTCGGCAGCGCACGAAGGCACGAATGCCAGTGGCTGTACATACGGTCTGAGCCGGTTCGATTCCGGCCCGCGGCAACGCGGATCAGTCACTTCTCTTGTCGTGCCACAGGGTTCTGTACGAAAAGTCGCCGAGCGAAGGTCAGGCAAGGCAAAAACAGGCGAAGAAGCGGAGTTTACGGCTGTAAATGAGCATTCTGAGCCTGTTTTTAACGCAGCATCACCGAGCGCAGGCACTTTTCGTACAGAACCCAGGGTTTTGCGACGAATACTGGTGGAACTACATCCTTCTAAGATCGTGGTTGCGGGTTCGAATCCCGTCGGCTCCGTCACTGTGGAGCCGTAGCTCAATGGTTAGAGCACGCGTTTCACCACCCCTTGTCGTCGCATCTTTTTTCCCGCTCCGGCGGGCGGCAGCGAATGCCGCAGGTATTACATCTGGTCGCGGGTTCGAGTCCCGCCCCGGCAACGGGTAGCTCAGTGGTAGAGCAGATAACTATCGATGCCTGTTCTTTTGTCGCTGCCAACTTCATCGGGCGACCGATGAGCGAGATTGCCCCGGCGAATGCCGGTGGAACTACAGGATGCTGAGGTTGCGGGTTCGACTCCCGCCAGCTCCCCGGAGCTGAAGCTGAAGCGGATAGAGCGCAGCACTGTTCCGCCACTATCGTCGCCGGTTTGAAGCGATTGCTGAATCGCAATGGAGTACGGAATGAAAAGCGGAAAAATGCGGCGCCAGGAAATCCTCACACGGCGCCGCCAGCGCGCAGAGCGTGCCGAGAAAGTTGCCCAGGTGCAGGCGATGCCGGTGTGGTTCCAGCCCACCGCCCCGATCGTGGTGAACCTCGCCAACCTGGCGCCTTACAACAGCTACGGCGCGCCGGAGTTCGTCAAGCGCGGTTGGTACGAGGACCAGCGCTTCCGCTGCCAGGACTGCGGAGCGGACCAGGTCTGGACCGCCGCCCAGCAACAGTGGTGGTACGAGATCGCCAAGGGCTACGTGTACAGCACCGCCATCCGCTGCCGCCCCTGCCGTCAGGCCCGGCGCAGCGCGAAACAATCGATGAACGGCCAGCGAGCTGGCCAGGCCGCCGAATCGGCGTAGTAAAGGACAACGAGATGAAAGAACACAACTACCAACTGCTGGAAGTCGCCAACGGTAAGCCGATCAAGCTCTGGACCCAGGGTGTGCCGGTGGAGGAAGACGCCAAGCAGCAACTGATGAACACCGCGAAGATGCCGTTCATCTTCAAGCATCTGGCCGTGATGCCGGACGTGCACCTGGGTAAGGGCTCGACCATCGGCAGCGTGATCCCCACCGTCGGCGCCATCATCCCAGCCGCTGTGGGTGTGGATATCGGCTGCGGAATGATCGCCGCACGCACTTCGCTGACGGCCTCCGACCTGCCGGATAACCTGCACGGCCTGCGCAGCGCCATCGAGCGTGCCGTACCGCACGGACGAACCTCCGGACGCGGCGCACGCGACCAAGGTGCCTGGGAGGACGTGCCGAATGCCGCCGACCAGGCCTGGAAGGCCCTGGCCGGCCGCTTCAAGGCGATCACCGACAAGTACCCGCGCCTGGAGAAGACCAACAACCGAAAACACCTAGGAACCCTGGGAACCGGTAACCACTTCATCGAAGTCTGCCTGGACGAGGCCAACCGCGTCTGGTTCATGCTGCACAGCGGGTCGCGCGGTGTGGGTAACGCCATCGGCAGCCACTTCATCGAACTGGCCCAGGCCGATATGCGCCAGCACATCGCCAACCTGCCGGACCGTGACCTGGCCTACTTCGAAGAAGGCAGCCAGCACTTCGACGACTACGTGGAAGCGGTGGGCTGGGCCCAGGACTTCGCCAAGCAGAACCGCGCGCTGATGATGCACGCAGTGATCGAAGCGGCGCGCAAGGTCATCGCCAAGCCGTTCGAAGCCAACCTGGAGGCGGTGAACTGCCACCACAACTATGTGCAAAAGGAGCAGCACTTCGGCCAGGAAGTCCTGGTGACCCGCAAGGGCGCGGTCTCCGCGCAGAAGGGCCAGCTCGGCATCATCCCCGGCTCCATGGGCGCCAAGAGCTTCATCGTGCGCGGCCTGGGTAACGAGGAGGCGTTCTGCTCCTGCAGCCACGGCGCCGGCCGCACCATGAGCCGGACCAAGGCGAAGAAGCAGTTCACCGTGGAAGACCAGATCCGCGCCACCGCCCACGTCGAGTGCCGAAAAGACGCCAACGTGATCGACGAAATCCCGATGGCCTACAAGGACATCGACCAAGTGATGGAAGCCCAGCGCGAGCTGGTGGAAGTGGTGCATACCCTGCGACAAGTTGTGTGTGTGAAGGGATAGAAATGCTGAAGGAAATCGAGCAGACGCGCAGCGATTCGCTGCGCGACCGGATGGATGACGCAGGCTGCGTATTTCAGTTCGTCGTTATGCAAGTCGAGCCCGGCGTTGTGGTCGACGAAGCCGTGCATCGTCAGGCGCTGCGAGGACTGCATCAGCGCTTGATGGTGGAAGCCCTGGACTGGCATCGCCAACTGATCCAGAACCCACAGTATGCGGATCGGCCGGAGCCGGAGATCGACTGGGCGCAAGACAAGGCCATCGCCCATGAGGCATGTGCCGCGGATCTGCTCTCAGACGATTCATCGTTCTATAAAGCGTTTCTCCGGCCGCCGTATGGCACAAGGTTCAAGGGCGGCGAGCAGGAGGCTCAGGCCGTATTCCAGGAATGGGTCAACCTACTCGGACTGGTGGAGGCCGATCAGCCGGATGTCATCGACTGGGTCTCGAACCTCACCATGGACTACGAGAATGGCGACGAGCCCTGGAGCAACTACTTCGACTATGGATTGGAATGGTGGGGCGTATGGTGCCTGACAATCTGGAATCCACGACGCCGAACCATGGGCGCATTGATCGCCAGCACCACAGATTGAACAAGGATTGAGAAATGGATATGCAAGACCGCCACCCCCTCTCGCCCGAGATGCGCGAGCGGGTGCTGGAAGAACTGGCGCGAGTCGAGCGCGAGCGCAACGTGACCGTGCTCTACGCCTGCGAGTCGGGCAGCCGCGCCTGGGGCTTCGCCTCGCCGGACAGCGACTACGACGTGCGCTTCGTCTATGTCGAGCGCCCGGACTATTACCTGCAAGTACGCGAGCCGCGCGACGTAATCGAGCGGCCACTGGACGACGAGCTGGACGTGAGCGGCTGGGAGCTGCGCAAGGCCCTGCGCCTGCTGCGCAACTCCAACCCGGCACTGCTGGAATGGCTGGACTCGCCACTGGTGTATCGCTGCGAACCGCAGGCCACCAGCCGGCTGCGTGAGCTGGCCGAAGGCTTCTATTCGCCCCGCGCGGCGCGCCACCACTATTTCTCGATGGCGAAGAAGAACTTCCGCGGCTACCTGCAAGGCGACGAGGTGCGCTACAAGAAGTACCTCTACGTGCTGCGCCCATTGCTGGCGGTGCGCTGGATCGACCAGGGTCGCGGCCGGCCGCCGATGCCGTTCGAGGACCTGCTGACGACCCTGGACGACCCGTTGCTGCTGGCCGCGATAGAGGAATTGCTGGCGCTCAAGCGCCAGACCGGGGAGGCCGAATACGGGCCGCGCTGGCCGCTGCTGCACGCGTTCATAGAAGAGCAGCTCGCCCGCGCCGAGCCGCCGACGCCGTTGCCGCGTGGGCAGGGAGATGAGCCGGCGCTGGAGGCGTTCATGCGGGAGGCCGTTTCGGCATATGCCGAGTGCGGGAATGGAAAGGATCAATGAAGACGAAAGGCCCGGCACAGACGCCAGCGAAATGCCGGCTGGCAGTGAAGTTCGCACGGCATGCCCCCGTCGCGGTGATACTGCGACGGGGGCCAACCAACTGGGTGCAAATGATCAGGTGGGACCTGAAAACCAACAGCTTTGCTGCAGGCCAGTGGTTCCGAGGACGAATCTATGAAGATGAGAGCGACCTGTCGGAAGACGGCGAACTCTTCCTGTATCTCGCGCGCAAGGAGTATCGCTGGCAGTGGAACGACGGTTGTGGCGGATCCTGGACGGCGATCAGCCGTCCGCCCAATTTCACCGCCCTCAATCTTTGGCCCCATCCCGGCTACTGCGGGGGCGGGATATTCAGCGCCCGACGCGATGTGCTGCTGAATATCGCGTTTCCCAAACTGCTACATGAGGGCACGCCAGGTGTTACAGCGAAAAGCAGTGGGCGCGATTCATGCTCGCTGCAAATCCTCCTCCGTAGCGGCTGGGAACTACTCGACCGTCGAGCAGATGAGCTCAAAGAGTATTACTGGCGGACAGAGACGCGGCTGAGGAAGCAAACCTCGAATGGCATCGCCGTGACCTGGCAAACCCTGGAAGACAAGAGCGCCATGTTCCGCAACGCGTTCACGGTGACCAACATTCATGGCGAGCACACCCTCGGAACCGCGGACTTTGTCGACTTCGATCAGGGAGGCAGGCTGATTCAGGGAAAGAACGGCCGGCTGCTGGTATGCAGCGATTCGAATGCCCAAGCACTCGACTGGCAGGAACTCGCGGACTTTTCCCAGTCCCGCCCCGCAGAGCTGGCGCCACCGGCCTGGGCCAGAGAATGGCCGCCTTGACCAATACCTGCGTGCTCGCCCCCGGTTGCGGTCCGGCTGCGCTGTAGGGGCGAATTTATTCGCCTGACCAAGCTCCGCCTGGGCGAATGAATTCGCCCCTACGACAACCCCGCAAAGATCGAAGAGGCGACTACTGCACGCGCCACCCAAGCAAGAACAATGAAAGGAAACGCATGAACAAGAATGTACTGGACCTGGACGGCGCCATCGGCGGCGGCCAGGTCCTGCGTAGCGCGCTGAGCCTGTCGATGATCAGCGGACGCCCGTTTCGCATCGTCAATATTCGCGCCCAGCGCAGCCGGCCCGGCTTGTTGCGCCAGCACCTGACTGCGGTGCGGGCCGCCGCCGAGGTGTGCGGGGCCGAGTTGGCCGGCGCCGAGCTGGGCTCGCAGACGTTGAGCTTCCGGCCGGGCGCGATCCGCGGCGGCGACTACCGCTTCGCCATCGGCAGCGCTGGCAGTTGCACCCTGGTGTTGCAGACCGTGTTGCCCGCGCTGCTGCGCGCACCGGCGGCGAGCCGGGTGTCGATCAGCGGCGGCACCCACAACCCGGCCGCGCCGCCGGCGGACTTCATCGAGCGCAGCTGGCTGCCGTTGTTGCGGCGTATGGGCGCAGAGGTGGACTTCCGCCTGCTGCGCCATGGCTTCGCGCCGGCAGGCGGCGGCGAACTGGAGTGCACGGTGAGCCCGGCTGCGCTGCGCCCGCTGCTCCTGGAGCAGCGCGGCGAGCAGCGAGAGCAGCATGCCTTCGCACTGATCAGCGACATTCCGGGCCATGTGGCCGAGCGCGAACTGGAACGGGTCGCCAAGCGGCTGAAGTGGCCACGGGACTGCCTGCATTTTCGCGGGCTGGACCGCGGGTTCGGGCCGGGCAACGCGTTGCTGCTGGAGGTCGTCTGCGAGCAGGTGACCGAGCTGTTCAGTGCCTTCGGCCAAGCCAACCTGCGTGCCGAGCGGGTCGCGGATATTGCCATCGAGGAAGCCCGCGCCTGGCTGCAGAGCGAGGCAGCGGTGGGCGAACATCTGGCCGACCAGTTGCTGCTGCCGATGGCCCTGGCCGGCGGCGGCGCGTTCACGACCCACCGGCTGAGCGATCATTTGCGCAGCAATATCCAGGTGATCGAACGCTTCCTGCCGGTGACGTACCATTGCGAACCGCTCGCCAACAGCCTGCGAGTGACCTGTCGCCCCAGAACCACGCACAAGGACTAGCATCCATGACTCTCCGTACGCTGACTCGCACCGGATTCGTCGGCCTCCTGGTACTCGCCTGCCTGCCGATAGCACCCGCCGTGGCCGAGGTTCGCATCGAAACACGCGAAGGCGAAGGCCGCCTGCTGGTCAAGAGCCCTTACGATGACGACCTGATCCGCGTGTCGTCCGTGGGGACGCGGGATATCGAGCGCCTGGTCGAACAGGTCCGCTCCCAGGCCGAGACGATAAAGGCGCTGGAACGAGCACTGCAGGAAACTCAGCGCTCGGTCCGGGACCTCGAACGCAGCCTGGCGGATGTAAAGGGCAAGCTGCGCTGACTGCGCCTCCGTGCCGCCTTTGATTTCATTGGGGCCCTTGCTAAGGTGACCCTTGATCCGTCCCGCTTGATGGCGGGGCCAGGCGAGAGCGAGAACGACCATGACCCATGTAACGGCCTGCATCGATGGTTCCCAATCCGCCGCGGCGGTATGCGATTACGCGGCCTGGGCAAGCCAACGCCTCGCCGCACCGCTGTGTCTGTTGCACGTGCTGGATCGCAACCAGTATCCGGCCAAGGGCGATCTGAGCGGCAACATCGGCCTCGGCAGCCGCGAGCACCTGCTCGCCCAGCTGGCGGCACTGGACGAACAGCGCGGCCGGCTGGCGCAGGAAGAGGGCCGGCTGATGCTCGAAGCCGCCAAGGAACGGGCCGCCGACTACGGCATCGCCAATCCGCAGTTGCGCCAGCGCCATGGCGACCTGGCCGACTGCCTGAGCGAGCTGGAGGGCGAAATCCGCCTGCTGGTGATCGGCCGCCAGGGGGAAGACAGCGATCGTGTCAGTCAGTTGATCGGCAGCCACCTGGAGAAGGTGATCCGCACCCTGCACCGGCCGATCCTGGTCACGCCCGGCAGCTTCATCGCACCGGAAAGCCTGATGCTTGCCTTCGACGGCAGCGCCACCACCCGCAAGGGTGTCGAGATGATCGCCGCCAGCTCGCTGTTCAGCGACATGCCGGTCCATCTGCTGATGGTGGGCGCCGATACCAGCGACGCGTGGGAGCAACTCGAGGGTGCGCGACGGGTGCTGGAGAACAAGGGCATCGAAACGCACTGCGCGATACGCTCCGGCGAGGTCGAACCGGTGCTGCACGACTACCAGGCCGAGCACGACATCGACCTGCTGGTGATGGGGGCCTACGGGCACTCGCGCATTCGCCAGTTCCTGGTGGGCAGCACCACCACCAGCATGCTTTGCACGACGCGCACGCCCCTGTTGCTGCTGCGCTGACCCAGGACTTTCTCTCGAAACCGCCACCGTTTATCGCCACCAGGCAACCGCAATGGCAGAACGCCATAAAGCTGACGTCCCAGCAGCTATGCTTAGGCTTGGCCGCCTTATGTGACGCCAGCACATGACCGTTTCCGAACTGCCCCTGCAATCACACGCCTTCGTAATCTGGCGCGAGGCCCAGGACATGCGCACGCGCACACGCCTGGGCGGGGTCTTCTACCTGATCGGCTGGCTGTTCGTCTGGCTGTTCAACGAACGGCCGAGCGAGCACCTGGCGCTGGGCCTGTGCGGCAGCGCGCTGTTCGCCGCGCTGCTGGCCCTGCGCCTGCTGCACGTACTGCCGGACCCGGAAACGCCGCAAGCGCTGCAACGCTGGATCGACCGGCACTGGCTGCTGGTCATGCTGACCGCGCTGGGCTGGGGGCTAGGGGCTGGCTGGGCGTTGCACAGCGGCGATGCCGACTCGCGCATGATCGCCATCATCAGCACCGTGGCCTTCAGCACCGCTCTCATCTACAACTTCCCGATGCGCCGTGGACGCACCCTGTTTTCCATCCTGCTGTTCTATCTGCCGGGCATGACGATGCTGGCGATGCAATGGCGTGGACAGTATGCAATCTTCGTCACCCTCGCCGTGTACATCGGCTACCTGGCGCTCGCCCTCAGTCGCAGCCACCGCGAGTATCGCGGCAACCTGCTGATGGAGCAGCAGTTGCTGGAGCAGCGCGAACGGTTCGAGCTGCTCAGCCGCACCGACAGCTTGACCCTGCTGGGCAACCGCTATCAGTTCAACCAACTGTTCAGCGTGATGGTGGCCAACGCCCAGCGGCGCGACAGCCCGCTGTCGCTGGTACTGATGGATCTCGACTTCTTCAAGAAAATCAACGACTGCCATGGCCACGCCATTGGCGACGCCTGCCTGCAAGCCTTCGCCGAGCGCATGCGGCAGACCTTCCGCCGCGACGGCGATGCGTTGCTGCGACTCGGCGGCGAGGAGTTCGGCGTGCTGATGCCGGATACCCCGCTGGAGCAGGCACGGCAGCTGGCCGAGCGCTTTCGCCGCGACCTGGCCGAACAGGGCGTGGAGCTGCTGGGCATGCAGTTGCCGCTGACCACCAGCATCGGCGTGGGCTGCTTCGACGGCAGGCGGGACCACAGCGCCGAGGAGTTCTTCAAGCGGGTGGACGATGCGCTCTATCGGGCCAAGGCCGAGGGCCGTGATCGCCTGGTGGCCGCGCAGGAAGCCTGAACCACCCCCACAAGCGAAAAGCCCTCCCGAGGGGAGGACTCTTCGCCAGCGCTAGCCTTACAGGCGGAACTTGCCCATCTGCTTGGCCAGGTCATCGGCCATGCGGCTGAGGGTCTGGCAGTCCTCGCGGCAACTGCGCACTTCATCGGCGGTGGCATGGGCCAGGTCGGCGATGCCCTGCACATTGCGGTTGATTTCCTCGGTGACCGAACTCTGCTCCTCGGTAGCGGTAGCCACTTGGTGGTTCATGTCGCTGATCTTCTCCACCTGTTCGGTGATGGCGCCGAGGGACCGCCCGGTGCGCTGGCTGGCCTCGACCCCGGTGCCGGTGGCGGCCTGACCGGCGTGCATCGAGCTGACCGCGGTTTCCGCGCCCTGCTTGAGGCGCTGGATCATCTGCTGGATTTCGTCGGTGGACGCCTGGGTGCGGCTGGCCAGGGTGCGCACTTCGTCAGCCACCACGGCGAAGCCGCGGCCCATCTCGCCAGCCCGTGCCGCTTCGATGGCGGCATTGAGGGCGAGCAGGTTGGTCTGCTCGGATATGCCACGGATCACCGCCAGCACCTGGTCGATGGACGCCACCTGCTCGGCCAGTTCGCCGACTGCCTCGGCAGCGCCGCCGATCTCACCGGACATCTTCTCGATATGGGCGATCGACTGGCCGACCACCTGGCGCGCCTGCACCGCCTCGTCACGGGCATTCTGCGACACCTCGGCGGCGCTGCCGGCGTTGCGGGCGATTTCCTGCACCGTCAGCCCCATCTCGTGCACGGCGGTGGCAACCATGTCGGTCATTTCCTGTTGCTGGCCCGCGCGACCGGCAGTGTTCTCCACCACCTGGGCGACTTCGCCGACCGCGGTGCGCAACCGCTCGCTGGTAGCCAGCACGTCGCCGATCAGCGACCGCAGGCTTTCCAGGAAGCGATTGAAGCCTCGGGCCAGGTCGCCCAGCTCGTCGCCCCGGGACTCATCCAGGCGCCGGGTCAGGTCGCCGCCGCCACCACCGATTTCCACCAGCGCCGCGGTGACCTGGCGGATCGGTCGCACCAGGCCGCGAGCCAGCAGCACCACCAGGCCGAGGAACAACAGCGCCACACCGATGCCGATCAGGCTGGTCATCCACAGTGCCTGGCGCGCCTCGGCGTAGATTTCCGCCTCCGGCACCTCGCTCACCAGCAACCAGTCGAGAGCCTGCAAGGGCTGGGCGATGGCCAGGTAGGCCGCGCCGTCACGCTCGAAGTGCACCGCACCGCCAGACTTGCCGAGCAGCTTGGCGGCGGCGTCGGCGCCGACTAGTTGGGCCAGGTCGCGGTTGTCATTGAACTCGGATTGCGGGTGCACCTTGACCCGCCCGTCGGCACTGACCAGATAGACCCGGCCTGCCTCGCCGAAACGGAAGTCGCGAATCATGTCGGACATCGCGGTGAGGCTGAAGCCCAGGCCAGCCACGCCGAGGGTCTTGCCGCCGGCGGCCACGCGCTGGTTGATGAACAGCGTTGGCTGGCGGGTGCTCTGGTCGATGTCGATATCCAGCGAGCGTTCCTTGCCGCTGTCGACGAAGCCGTAGAACCAGGCGTTGTCCGCAGGCCCGCGGCTGAGGGTGCGATTGAGTCCCTTGCCGGTGAAGTAGTTACCGCTGTCGAGGGCGACGACAAAGGTCACCAGGGCGTTCTGCTGGGCCTGCACACCCGCCAGGTAACGGGCGAAGGCATCGCGCTGGGCGGCATCCTCGCCGTT
This sequence comes from Zestomonas ipomoeae, assembly GCF_057128665.1. Classification (NCBI taxonomy): domain Bacteria; kingdom Pseudomonadati; phylum Pseudomonadota; class Gammaproteobacteria; order Pseudomonadales; family Pseudomonadaceae; genus Zestomonas; species Zestomonas ipomoeae. The sequence continues at coordinate 22,030 of NZ_JBSKHQ010000022.1, read as the reverse complement.
GACCAGCCAGTCGGTCACCAGGGTATTGCCGGCGATGCCACGGGCGGCGGTGAGCGGCTCGGCAAGCACCCGTTCGAGGTCGTTGCGAATGGCCAGGATGCTGGCCGGTAGCGCCTCTTCCACCAGATAGCGCTCAGCCAGGCGATTGACCACCGCCGAGTAGATGCCGACCACGATGAGAATGCTGGCCAGCAGGGCGGCGCCCATGCTGAGGATCAATTGCCACTGAATGCTGCGTTGCCAGAGGCGCATGCGGGGTCACCTATTTATTGTCATGGGAGCGAAGCAATTGGATACAGTATTGTGCACAAAAAACAAGAGCTCTATCGGTGTTGACCTTATCGTCAGTTTTTCGCCGGCCTTGAGCGCCCGTTCAAAAGCATAGCCAGTGGCAGACCAGTGGTCTGTTCGCAATCACGGTAGCTGCCGGATCGACTGAGATCGGAGCGGGCGGCCCCGGATGCACTGGCGCCTATCCGGCTATTGGCTAGGGGCGAATGAATTCGCCCCCACACGCATGGCCTTCCCGCAGGGGGCGTGCTCGCTCGCGAGGCGTGCTACATGGGCAACGGTTCGCCAGCAGGCTGGCGCCAGGGCGGCTCCAAGCGGAGCCGCCCTCTGCGAACAACTTATGCTTTGAATAGCGCTGCCTGCGCGTGCAGCTCCTTGGCCAGCTGTTCCAGCCGCAGGCTGGTCTCGGTCATGCGGGTCGCCGCCGCAGCGTTCTGCTTGGCCACGTCGCTGACGTTGTGAATGTTGCCGCTGATGCTTTCCGCCACCACATGTTGCTGCTCGGCGGCGGTGGCGATCTGCTCGTTCATCTGGGTGATGATGTGCACGGCGGCGGCGATGCGTTCCAGCGCCTCGCCGGCTTCGCCGGCGGTGGCGACGTTTTCCTGGGCGCGCTCATGGCTGTGGTTCATCACGCCGACCGCCTGCTTGGCGCCCTTCTGCAACTGCTCGATCATCGCCTGGATTTCGGCGGTGGATTGCTGGGTGCGCTGCGCCAGGGTACGCACCTCGTCGGCCACTACGGCGAAGCCGCGGCCCTGCTCGCCAGCGCGGGCCGCCTCGATGGCCGCGTTCAGTGCCAGCAGGTTGGTCTGCTCGGCAATCGAGCCGATCACCTCCAATACGCCACCGATGCGCAGGGAGTCCTCGTCGACCCGCCGGATCACCGCCACCGCCTGCTCGATCTCTGCCGCCAGCTCGACGGTGGCCTGGATGTCGGCGGTAACGATGCGCTGCCCGGCGGCGGTCGCCTGGTCGGCTTCCTGGGCGGCCTGCGCCGCACCCTGGGCGCTGCGCGCCACCTCCTCGATGGTGGCGGCCATTTCGGTGGCGGCGGTGGCCACCTGGTCGCTTTCCTGCTCCTGGCGCAGCGCGCCCTGCTGGGTCTGCACGGTCAGCGCGGCCAGCTCGTCGGTGGTGGCGTTCTGCGTCTGCGCCGCCTCGATCATCTTGCCGATCATGGCGCGGAACTTGTCGAGCATCTGGTTCATCGCCCGCGCCGCGTCGCCCAGTTCGTCCTGGCTCTCGGCGGGCAGGCGACGCGTCAGGTCGGCGTGCTGTTCGATCTGGCCGATAGTGCCGGCCAGCGCGACGATCGGCCGGGTGATCCAATTGCCCACCAGATAGCCCACCAGGCTGCCGGCCACCAAGATCAGCAGGCCGATCAGCAGGCCGTTGCGCAGCGATTCACGGGCCAGCTCGCCACTGGCGGCGAAGGCCTCGGCCTCGTCGATCTCGCTGAGCAGTGCCCAGCGCAGGCCGGGAATGTCCAGCGGTGTGAAGGCCGACAGCACCGGCACGTTGCGGTAGTCGGGGAAGATCAGGAAGCCGCTCTGGCCATCCAGCGCCGCGCGGCTGCCGGCACTGTCCACCGGTTGCAGGCCGATGGCGGTGCCCTTGGCTTCGATCCGCGTCAGCAGGTCCGCCGCCACGCCGGCCGCGCGCAGCGCTTGCAGGTAGCCGGCCTGATCCTCCAGCAGGAAGCGGCTCTGGCTGCGCATACGCTTGTCCTCGCCGACCAGGTAGGTCTCGCCGCTGGCACCGAGGCCGGATTCGCTCCAGTGTCCGTCATGGGTCATCACCGCGTTGATGCGATCGATCGGCATCTGGAAGATCAGTACGCCGAGCACCTGGCCGTCGCTGTGCACCGGGTAGGCGACGAAAGCCGCCGGGTCCTCGTAGGACGGCGTGTAGGGCGCGAAGTCGCTCAGCGGAACCCGCTCCGGGTCAGCGCCTTCCAGGGCCGCCCGGAAGACCTCGCCGAGCTTGCTCTGGGCGTACGGGCCGGTCTTCAGCGAGGTGGCGAAATCCAGTTCCTTGAACACGCTGTAGACGATGTCGCCACTCTGCGCCTCGACCAGAAAGATGTCGTAGTAACCGAAGCGCTTGAGGTAGTTGCGAAAGCGCGGGTGGTAGCGCTGGTGCAGTTCGCCGTAGCGACTGTCGTCGGCGGGATCGATGAGCGCATCCTTTTCCCCCAGCGGGTTGGGGTTGGCGGCGATGAATGTGTACTGCAAGGCCAGGGTATCGGCCGGCAACGTCTGCAGGTAGCCGGGCATGGGGTTGCCCTGCCCCGGGTTGCGCTCGGCATAGACGCGGCCGAATTCGCGCTCGTAGTAGCCGGCCAGGGCTTGCTTCTGTTGCGTCAGGTCGTCCCCCAGGCCGCGGTAGTCGCGGAACGCCTGGGCGAAGCCCTGCATGGCGTCCTGGGTCATGGTGCTGTCGGCGAGGGTGCGCACCTGGTTGCGAATGGTGGCGAAGTAGGCCTCGATCTGCTGCTTCTTGGTGTCGCGGATCACCGTCAACTGGTTGCGCGCGAGTTGCTCGATGGCGAGGTGCCCGGAGCGGTAGGATTGCCAGCCGGTCAGTGCGCCGGTCAACAGGCTGGGGATGATGGCCAGCAGGATGGCCACCGCAGCTAGCTTGCGCTTGATGCTCATGGAACTCTCCTCGCACCGCGGCTGAAGCGGCGCTCAAACGGCAGGAGTCCTTCCCGAGATGCCCGTTACGACAGGTTGAGTATAGACGCAACGACTGCGCGCCCCGGTCGACCGCTCACGGCGACAGGTTCTGCTCGTCGACCCGCCCGGGTACCGGCTCTTCCGGCAGCCAGCGACGGTGGATGCGGGCGAAGCTGCCATCGACCTTCATGTCGTCCAGCGCCTGCTGCCAACGCTGTACCACGCGGTCGGCGGTGCCCTGGGAAAAAACGATGTAGCTGCCGCTGCTCATGAAGGTGTGTACCCGTTCCACCTCGTCCATCGTGGCGCCGATCTCGGCCAGCAGGCTGGGCAGCAGTTGGTCCTCGTAGACCATCAGCGGCACCCGTCCGTAGAGCGTCATCCGCGCCATCTCGTGGGGCTTGGGCACCAGTTCCAGATTGGTAAAACCGAGACCACGCAGCACCTGGTGGGAGTACCACTCGCGCGGTACGGCGATGGCCGCCACCGCGCGCGCATCATCGAGGCTGGCAATCTGCAGGCCGGCACCGCGCCGGCTGTAGAAACTGGTGGAGCTGCGGCTGATGGGCCCGACCCATTTGAACAGCGCCTCCCGTTCCTGGGTGCGCACTGCCACGAACAGCGCGACGTTGACGCGGCTGCGGGCCAGTTTGTAGCCGCGGGCCCAGGGCACTACCTGGATTTTGCCGCTGTCGCCGGTGCGCCGCAGCAGCTCCTCGACGACCTCGGTCGCCATGCCATCCGGATGGCCGTCGCGGCTGAAGTTGATCGGTGGGTTTTCCTCGGTGTACAGCTCCAGCTCCACGGCGTGCGACTGGCCCGCGACAAGCCAGGATATGCTCAGCAACAAAGCCAGCCAGGCAGCCATGATTACCACCGTTCGAGTCGTTCTGCGGTTCCTGCAGTGTAGCCGGCTCGCTGGATGGCCCCGCAGGCGCGCCCTCAGCGCACCACGCTGAACTCCACCCGCGCCGTCTGCCCCGCCTCGTCGAGCACGCTGAGCTGGTAGCGACCGACACGTTCGAAGCGGTGATTGAGCGGCTCCTGGGCGCTGGTGTCGGCCAGCGGTTCGCCATCGAGGAACCACCAGCGCCGCCCGGCGCCGCCGAGGGTGGTGAGCGACAGACGTACCGGACCGCTGCTGCCGGCGGGGGCCTGGAGGCGGTCGCCGTCGCGCACGCCGACGATGGATAGCGGCGTGGCGGCGGTTTCCGGCGGTGGAGGGCAGCGTGGGTCGATGGCCGGCAGGCGGGCCGCGCGCCGCTCACGGCGCGGCAGCCAGGGTTCCAGCGGCGCCGGCCAGAGGGCGATGTCCACGGGCCGGGCCTGGGCGCAATCGGCGGCCACCCGGCGCCCCGCCGGGTTGAGCCAGACGCGTTCCAGCAGGCCCAGGCCGAGGGGCTGGTCGGCTGCCTGCAAGGTCGGCGGCGTAGTGCCGTCGAGGGTCCAGGCAAAGCGCTGGCGCCGGCAGTTGCCATCGTCCCTGGCCAGCGGCTGACCCAGCGGCCAGCAGATCGCAGCCACGCCGATGTTGTCCGGCACCGGCTCGACCGGCGGGGCGATGCCACGCTGGCTGTCGCGGTTGACCAACAGATCGTGCACCTGCAGCAGCAGCGGCGCCGCCGACGCCAGGCCGAACTGGCCGGGCACCGGCGTGCCGTCCGGACGGCCGATCCATACCCCGATCAGATAGCGCGGCCCCACGCCGATGGCCCAGGCGTCGCGAAAGCCATAGCTGGTGCCGGTCTTCCAGGCCAGCGTCGGGCGCTGCACCAGCTGCGCGCGCGGATCGCGGTCGGGCCGCGCCTGACCGCTGAGAATGCGCCGCACGATCCAGGCCGCACCAGGCGACAGCAGACGGCGCTCACGCAGTGCGTCCTGCGGCTGGTAGCGGGGCCGCGCAGCTTTTCCGCCGCGGGCGAAGGCACTGTAGCCGGTGATCAGCTGCTCCAGCCGACTGCCGGCGCCGCCGAGGATCAGCGCCAGGTTCGGCTCGGCCAGCGCCGGCAGCGCCAGGGGCACGCCGACGTTGCGCAGCTCACCGGCGAAGCGCTTCGGCCCGTAGGCCTCGAGCAACTGCACCGCCGGCAGGTTGAGCGAGGTGGCCAGGGCCTCGCTGACGGACACCGGGCCGCTGAAGCCGGCGGAAAAGTTACCGGGCCGGTAGTCGCCATAGCGGCGCGGCACGTCCTGCAGCAGCGACTCGGAATGAACCAGGCCGGCATCCATCGCCAGGCCGTAGAGGAAGGGCTTCAAGGTGGAGCCCGGCGAGCGCTGCGCGTGCACCATGTCCACATGGCCGAAGCGCTTGGCATCGCCGATATCGACCGAGCCGAGGTAGGCGCGTACCGCCATGCTGTCGTGCTCGACCACCAGGATCGCCGCCGAGGTGCGCTCCGGCAAACGCGCGCGCCACCCCAGTAGCAGGTCCTCCAGACGTCGTTGCAGCGAGGCGTCCAAGGTGGTGCGGATCAGCGGCGGGCTGTCCCGGCGATTCAGCCGTCGTGCCAGCAGCGGCGCCAACCGCGGCTCCTGGCGCGGCGCGAGGAACACCGGTTCCTGCAGCGCCTCGTTCACCGCGGCCTGCGGCCACACCTGGAATTCCGCCAGGCGGCGCAGCACCTTGTCCCGCGCCGCCTGGGCGCGCTCGGGATGGCGATCCGGCCGCAGCCGGCTGGGCGCCTGGGGCAGCACCGCGAGCAAGGCCGCCTCGGCGCGGGTCAGGCTGGCCGGCGACTTGCCCAGGTAGCTCCAGCTGGCCGCCGCCACGCCCTGCAGAGTGCCGCCGAACGGCGCGCGGTTGAGGTACAGGCCGAGGATTTCCTGCTTCGACAGATGCCACTCCAGCTGCAGCGTGCGCCAGAGCTGGCGCAACTTGCCAGGCAGGCTGCGGGCGTGCGGATCGAGCAGACGCGCCACCTGCATCGACAACGTGCTGCCGCCAGAGACCACCCGCCCGCCGCTGAGGTTCTGCCAGGCGGCGCGGCCCAAGGCCAGCGGGTTGACCCCGGGATGGCGGTAGAACCAGCGGTCCTCGTAGGTCAGCAGCGCCTCCAGATAATAGGGCGACACCTCGTCCGGGCCGACCGGATAGCGCCAGACGCCATCGGCATCGGCGAAGCGCCATAGCGGCGTGCCGTCCTCGGCCAGCACCACGCGGGCCAGATCGTCGTCCGGCAGCGGCAGCGGAAACAGCAGGTCGGCCAGGTACAGCGCGCCGACCAACGCCAGCGGCAAGGCCAGCCAGGGGCGCCGCATCCGGCGTCCGGCCGCGTACAGCCACGACAGCAGACATCGAGCAGAACCGAGCCAGGGGATGCGAAAGTCGGACATGGGCAATGGCGGATGGGCAGAGGTGCGCAGCATAAGCGAGTCGCCCACAAAAGAAAGCGCCCGGATGCGCATCCGGGCGGGGTGACTCAGGCCGCCAGCGGATCGCGGCCATAGTTGCGGGCATAGGCATTCTCCACACCGGGGAGGATTTCCAGGATGGCGAAGTAGCGATCCCAGAACGGCGTTTCCCGCAGGTCTTCCACCAGCAGCTCGTAGGCATGGTGATCGGTAGCCTCCCACAGCCAGAGATCGGTGACCCGTGCGTTGTAGAACTCCACGTCGAAGAAGCGCAGCCGGACCTTCTCGCGATGCTTGCGCAGGATCGGCTCGAAATGCGCGTGCAACTGGCGAAAGCGCTCGTCGATGCTGAAGCCCAGCCACTCGGGCGTGGTCTTTACCAGCATGAAGACGGTCAGCGGCGTAGATGTGTCGGCGGAAATGGCAGAAGTGCTCATTGAGATACCTCGGGTTGGTTTGGAAATGCCGGGTTAGAATATGAGCTATCACTCACATTCCCTACTCGCATCCCGACCATGTCCGAACGCCCCTCGCGGCCCCCTCTCACTCCGCGCAAACTGCCGGCCCAGTCGCGCGCGGCCGCCACCGTCGCTGCCGTGCTGGAGGCCGCTGCTCGCATTCTGGAGGAGCGCGGCTTCGCCGGTTACACCACCAATGCCATCGCCGAGCGCGCCGGTGTCAGCATTGGCTCGCTCTACCAGTATTTTCCCAACAAGGATGCGCTGACCGTCGCGCTGATCGAACGGGAAACCGCCACCCTGCTGCAGGAAGTGGAAGCCGCCTGCCAGTCGGCGGACCGCGATACCGGCCTGCGGCTGGCGATCCGCGCCGCCGTGGCGCACCAGCTGCGCCGCCCCACCCTTGCCCTGCTGCTGGATTTCGAGGAGGCCCGCCTGCCGATCGGTACCCGCAACCAGCGCGTCGCCGACCAGTTGCAGGCCCATCTGCTGACACTGCTCGAGGGCGCACCCAAGGGCGCCGTTGCGCCGCAGGTGCTCGCCGGTGACATCCTGGCCATCGTCAAGGGCCTGGTGGATGCCGCCGGCATGCGCGAGGAACGCGACGCCGCCGCCCTCGAGCAACGGGTGAGCCGTGCGGTGTTCGGCTACCTGGCTGCCAGCGAAACGCCCGATCTGGGAACTCGCCCGCGCTCCGCCCGGCCAAACGCCGGACGGGCACGATCTGCCAACAAAGGATGACCCCATGCGTGTAGAAGGTTTTTTCGAATGGCTGGGCCAGATGCTCGGCGCCCTGATCCGCTTCATCGTCGAGGGGCTGGGGGACTTCTTCGCCCTGCTGGGCGACGCCGGCAGCAGCTTTCTGCGCGGGCTGACACAGGCGCTGGGCATGAGCCCGTCGCTGCTGGGCATCCTGGTGTTGCTGATCGGCTTGTTGCTGCTCTACTGCGCGGTGCGGGCCTTCCTGCGCCGCTCGTTCATCCTGGGCCTGGTCTGGCTGCTGCTGGGGCTATGGCTGATCAGTTGGTTGATCTACTAGCCGGCCGCGACGGGGCTGCCTGGCCTTCACGGTTGCGCCACGTCGGGGCCGGCCCAGCGGCGAATGATGCGTTGTAGCGTGCCGTTGGCGCGCAGCTTGGCCAGGCTTCTCTCGAAGCGCACGGCCTTGGCCTGCGCCCCCTGGCGGAAGCCGATATAGCGCGGTTCCACCGACAGCGGCGGTTCGAGGAACTCCAGCCGATCCGGCAGGCCCTGCTGGATCGCCAGCGTCTGCAGCAGCAAGGGATCGCCGACGATCAGGTCGACCCGCCCGGCCACCAGCATAGGGATCAGCAGGTCGGAGCGGGTCGCCGAATCATCGACCTTCAAGCCGGCGCGCTCGAATTCCTGGCCGTAGGCATAGCCGAACACGGTGGCGATGCGATACGCGCGCAGGTCGCTGAGCTGGCGGTAGCGAATGTTGCAGCCGCGCCGACAGGCGAACACGTTGCTGCCATCGCGCAACGGTCCGACCAGGATGTACTGCTTGCGCCGCTCCGGCGTGCCGAGGAACTGGAAGCCCAGGTCCGCCCGGCCGCTGTCCAGCAGGTACTTGACCCGTTCCCAGGGCACCAGCTTCCACTCGCTGGCAACGCCAAGGTCGTCGAGCACCGCAGAAACCAGCTCGACATCCAGACCAGCCGGTCGCCCGGTCTGGGGGTCGCTGTAGTTGTAGGGGAGATAGCCTTCCTCGGTGACCACGCGCCAGGTTTCTGCACACCAGGCGAACGTGGCCCACCAACAGCTCAAGGCCATACCCAGAATCTGGAAGCCACGCATGATCGTCCCGGAGAATATCGCCCAGCCTGGTTAACCAGCATAGGCCACCGACTCTGAACCGACAGGCGAACGGCGTCTCGTCCACGGCACGTGACAGGCAGGCTGCGAGGCCGGCGAGGGCCTACCCGCTCGCCGGCCTGCCTCCTTCAGCAGACGCGCCACCGCGCCTGCCGCGGGGTCAGCGCCGCTCCCTGACCACCAGTTGCGCCGGCGCCTCGCCGAGGGCCTGCCAGTTGGGCCGGTACATGGATTCCACCTGCGGCGGCGGCACCCGGTAGCTGCCGGGGGTGACGGCACGGGCCAGGTACAGCAGGTGGCTGTTCTCGTAGCTGCTGACATCCACGGCCGCGACATAGCGGTCGTCGCGGAACTCCTGGTGCTTGATGCGCGAACGCTGCATGCGTTCCTGCCAATCCTTCACCGCGCTGCCGGCATCCTCCAGGCTGGCGGCGCTCTGCGCCAGGTTCTGGTTCTCCAGCTCCAGTCCGGCCGGCAGGAGGTCGACCACCAACGCATCCGGAACCCGCGACTTGGCGGAAACGACGATATGCACCAGCACCAGTTCGCCGCTTTCCAGCGCCGACAGGTTCAGCGGCTTGCCGTCCATGCCCAAATAGGCGCGTTCGATGCTGAGGTTCTCGCCCCCTGCCGGCGGCGCCTCGACCGGATAACCGGAGACGCTCAGCCGCTGATACAGCGGCGCGCTGCCCGGATTGCTGAGGCTGAGCGGTTCGGCGAGGCCGGCGCCCTCCAGCTTCAGCGCCGATTGCTGGGCATTCAACTCGCGAATCTGCCCCGCCACGTCGAGCACCGCCAGCCAGTCGGGCTCGGGGGTGCCGAGCAGGCGGCGGCCGGCGAGGAACAGCGCATTGCGTTCCTGGGTCGACAGCCAGTGCTCGCCGGCCAGCTCATCGGCCAGCTCCACCAGGCGCTCCTCGCGCTGGCCGGCGGCCAGGTCGTGCTCCTCCAGCAGCGCCAGAATCAGCGCCTGGTCACGCAGCTGGCTGCCATAGTCGGCCAGCCAGTCGTTCTCCTTGCGCGGCAGGTGCAGGCCGGCATACAGCGCCTCGTCTGCGCGCGGCTGGTCGCCCATCTTGGCCAGGGCCACCGCCAGTTGCACCAGCGGCAAGCCGGAGCGGACCTCGCTGCGGCGCTCGTAGAGCGTACGCAAGGCACCGAGCGGGGCCTGTTGGCTGCGAGCCAACACGTAGCCGGCATAGGCCTGCACGGCGAAGCGGGTATGGTCGGCGTCGTCGCTGTAGTCGACCTCGATCACGTGGCGGTCCTGCAGGTAGCGCAGCAACCGTTCATTGGCCTTCTTCAGCGCCTCCGGCGGTACCGCGAAACCCTGCTCGCGGGCGCGCAGCAGGAAGTCGGTGACATAGGCGGTCAGCCAGTACTCCTCCTCGCTGTCCTGCCCCCAGAGGCCGAAACCACCGTTGTAGCGTTGCATGCTCAGCAGCCGCTCGATGCCCAGTTCGATCTTGCGCCGCCGATCCGCGTCCGGTTCGCCTTCCAGGCCGAGGCGCTTGAGGGTATCGGCGTCGGCATAGAGCGACGGATAGAGGCCGCTGGTGGTCTGCTCCAGGCAGCCATAGGGGTAGGCCTTGAGCGCCTGGATGTGTTCGCCGAGGTTCAGCGGCGGCCGGCTGGATACCGACAGCAGCGCTTCCAGCCCGGCCGGCTCGTATTGCGCCAGGGTGCCGGCGGGCAGGCTCCAGGGCTCGTCGCGCAGCACAGCGCGGAACTGCCTGGGCATCGCCGGATAGGCCGGACGAATGCCCAACTGCCAGTCGCGGGCGAGCGGCGGCAACGTCTCGCCGGGCAGGTCCAGGCCGTTCACCGTCAGGCTCAGGTGACCCTGGCCGTAGCCGCCGAGGGCGCGTACCGGAATGCGCAAGGTAGTGCGCTGGCCCTCGGCGAGATCCATGCGCTGGCTGGCAGCGCCGTCGGCAAGCTGCAGTTGTCCGGAGGCTTGCAGTTGTACCTCGACGGTCTGCGCCTTGCCGGACAGGTTGGTCAGGTCCAGCGCCACCGTGGTCCGGTCGCCCCCGGCGAGGAAGCGCGGGGCCGACAGCTCGGCCACCAGCGGCGCGGCGACCACGGTCTTGGCCTCGGCCATGCCGTAGTGCTCGCCGGTCCAGGCCTGGGCCATCAACCGCAGTTCGCCGTTGAAATCGGGGATGTCCAGGCTGACTTCGCCTTCGCCCTGCTCGTTCAGCAGCAGCGGCTCGCTCTGCAGGGCGACGATCAGCACACTGGTGTCCGGCCGCTTGCCTCCGGCCGCCAAGGCGGCGTCACCGCCGAAGGCCAGCTTGGCGATGCGCCCCTGGCCGGCTTCGATCAACTGGCCGTAAACGTCCAACTGGTCGGCACCATAGGCCTTGCGGCCGAACAGCGCGGCGAACGGGTCGGGAGTCGGATACTCGGTGATGTTCAGCACGCCGACGTCGACCGCGGCGACCAGCACCCTGACCTGCTCGGGCACGCTGCCGTCGGCATTGCGCGCCTGCACCTTGACCTTCAGCGGCTGCTTGGGCCGCATCTTTTCCGGCGCCTCCAGGGTCAGTGCCAGCTTACGCGGTGCGCGGTCCAGAGGCAGGTGCAGAAGGCCGACGGCACGCTTGGGCGTGACGTTCGCCTTGCGCTCGCCGGGACGTACCACGAGCGCGCTGACATAGAGGTCGTGCCGCTCCCAATCCTTGGCAACGGGAATCTCGAAGGTCTTGCCCTCTTCCGGCACGTCGATAGCCTGCCACCACAGGGGTCCGTCGCTGGACTCCACCAGCAGATAGCCATTGCCGGCGGTCGGCGGGGTGACGGTGACCTTGGCCACGTCGCCGGCGACATAGCCGGGCTTGTCCAGCGCCAGCTTGACCTGGTCGGGGCGCACCGCGCCGCCGTCGGCGTTGTCCTGCCAGCGCCAGCCGGCCCAGAAGCGCAGGCTGCTGACCATGCCGGTCTGCGGGTCTTCCACTTCGACGCGGTAAGGGCCCCACTCCACCGGGAAGGCGATCTTGGCGGTGCTGCCTTGCTTCAGGCCAAGGGTCTGCTCGTCGAGGGTGAGGAACTTTTCGTTGTAGTGATTGCTCCAGCCGTCGCTCTCGGAAAAGCTCCAGAAGTAGTCGCGGCGCTCGCGAATCAGGCGCACCTTGAGGTTGTCGGTGGCCAGCTTGTTGCCGGCCGGATCGGCCAGCAGCACTTCGAACTCGGCCAGGCCGTTGTAATCCACCTCTTCGCCGTCGAACAGCCCACGCAGCCCCGGCAGGCGCTCGGCCGGCCAGACCGGCTGCACCAGCCGGCGGGTGATCGGCCGGCCACCGGACTCCTGCAGGCTGGCCTGGAGGATCAGCTTGAGCGGCGAGCGAGCCTCGGTCCAGCGACTCTCCAGATCGATGCTGGCGAGCCCTTCGGCGTCCAGGGTGGCTTCTTCCAGGTCGATGTCCTGGCTCAGCTCCTGCTCGGTGATGGAGCCGAACTGGTAGCCCGGCAGCGCCGCCACCGCATCGCGCAGCGGGCGCACGTAGAGCTGCCCGCTCAGGCGATTGCCGGCCGCCGGCGCACCGTAGAGGTAGCGACCGTTGACCTCGAACTGCGCGTTTTCAGCAGGGCTCAGCGGCGCCTCGCTGCCCTTCAGCTCCAGCGCCAAGCGTTCGGGCAGGAAGTCTTCGACAAGAAACTCATAGAGCTGCGGCTTGCCGTCTCCCAGCTCATAGACCAGCTGCCAGCGCCCGGTTGGCGCATCCGCGGACAGTTGCAGCTGATACTGGTACAGACCGCTGTCGTCGGCATTCCAGACGAAGCGGCGACTGACCTGCTCGTCCGGCCGGCGCACCTCCACAGTGATCGGCTGCGGCTTGACCGCACGCCCGTCGGCATCGCGCAGCAGCGCATTGAGCAGTACGGTTTCGCCCGGCCGGTACAGGTCGCGCGGGCCGAACACGAAGAATTGCAGCGGATGCGCGGCGGGCCCGGCGATGTCGAACTCCGCCAGGTCCAGCGCGGCCGCACTCAGACGCAACAGGCTGGTCTGTTCGTCCTGGCGGGCCAGCAGCACCTCGGCCTTGGCCGGCAGCGGCAACTCGGCATGGCCCTGCGAATCGGTCTTGCCCTCGGCCAGTACACGTCCTTCGCCATCGAGCAGTTGCAGCTCCACTTTGCCCAGCGCCTGGCCACCGGCCAGGGCCTGAGTGAATACATCCAGGCGATTGCGGTAGCGATGGGCGGAGAGGCCGATGTCGCTCAGGCTGAACAGCGTCGCCGGCTGCGAATAGCTGTAGCTGCCCGCCTCGCGCATCACCGCCAGGTACACGCCCGGCTGCTTGAAGGGCTCCAGGCCGGCGATCGGCAACAGCAGGGTTTCGCGGGTATTGCGCTGCGGCTTGAGCTCGAAGCGGCCGCCGTAGACCAGGTCGGCCATCGGCAGGAGATCCTGGGCCTGCCAGGTGTCCAGGCTGCTGTCGCGTCCCCAGCGGCTGAGAAAGCGCGGCAGCGCCTCGGGTTTGATGCGGAAAAATTCGACGTTGACCTGGTCGACGTTCAGCGCGATCACCGGCAGCCCTTCGGCCAGCCGGGTCGGCAACAGCGAGCCGCTGCTGGCGAAGCCGATGCTGGCCTGCAGATCGCGAGTCTTCAGCTCGCTGACATGCTCCTTGGCCAAGCTGGCGTCGTTCACCCCGCGTAGCCTGGCATCCACGGTCAGCACCAGCTTGCGCTTGGGCTCCAGATGGCGCAGGTGCAGCTCCATGAGGTTATCGGAAAGCTCCCAGGCGCCGTCCACCTTGCCGTTCTTGCTGTCGACCAGGTGCAGTTTGTCGGCGAATTTCTGCTCGGGATCGAGCGGCACGGAGAAGGTCACCGACAGCGCGCTGGCGCCGTCGAGCTGTACTTCAGAAACGTCCACCACGCTCAGTTCGCGCCCGGCGTAGCGCTCGGCCAGGGCGGGCAGATCCTGCGCCGGCTTCGGCGCCACCGGTGCAGCACTCTGCGCCGCTGGCGCGGCGTTGCCGGTAGGCTCGGGGGTGGAGGAATCGCACGCACTGAGCAGGCTCAGGACGAGGGCCAGAAGTAATCCTTTCTTCAGCATTACAGGCTCCCAGGGACGGGGTTTCGGTAGCCGCACACTATAGCCGAGCGCCACTACCGGCATGAGGACGGTGCGATGGAATCGCCAATTCGTGCACAGCGGCACTTGCTATCATCGCGCGCCGCCCAGGACGAGACCCGCCATGCTGGAATCACTTCGCCTCAAGGAACGCTTGCACGAGACCGGAATCGGTGCGGCCGGCATCCTGCTCGGCCTGCTGGGACTGGCGGTAGCCCTGCTGACCGTGCCGGGCAATGCGTATTTGCTGATGCGCGCCGAGACGCGGTGCATTGCACGGGGCCTACTCTGCGATCCGCACTGGGTGGTCGCTGCCCAGACTCTTCAGTTGTTGGTCGGGCTTGGCTTCGGCTTCCTCGCGCTGCGCCTGTTATACAGCGTCGCGTGCGCCTTCTTCAGTCCGCTGCCGAGCGACCTGGCGCGGTTTCTCGGCCAGTGCCGGTGCCTGCAGGTAGTCGATCTGCAGGCAGGCGAGCGCGAACTGCTGCTCCGTGCCGTTCAGGTAGGCGAGAGCGAAGAAGCGCAGGCCCATATCGATATTCGCCTGCGCGCCCCGACGCTCTTCACCTACGAGGCCCTCGGCCCCGGCGTGCCCGATGCACTGCGAGGCACACCGCAACCGGCCGCCACACTGTTCGTAGCGGGTGCCCGCCTGCACTTCAGCCTGGATAGCCGCAGCCGCAGCCAGCGCCACTGCGACATCCGCTTCCACTGGCAACACGCCGGGCGCCACCAGAGCGGGCGCCTGCAGATCGCGGCCAGGCGCATTTCCTTCCACCGCCAAGCTTGAGCGGTTGGCGACTGCGTTAGAATCGCCACCCCACTCTGGAGCATTCATCGATGTCTCTGCTGCGCGACGCCTGGCAACATGCGCCGACCCACCGCAAGGTATGGGCGCTGGCCGGGCCGATGATTCTCAGCAACCTCTCGGTGCCGTTGGTGGCGCTGGTCGACAGCAGCGTCGTCGGCCACCTGCCCCACGCCCACCAGCTCGCCGCGGTGGCGGTCGGCGGCAGCCTCTACACGCTGCTGGTCTGGGCCATGGGTTTCCTGCGCATGGGCTCCACTGGCTTCGCCGCCCAGGCAGCCGGACGCGGCGACGGCGGCGCCCTGCGCCAGGTGCTCACGCAAGGCCTGCTGCTAGCGCTCGGTTTCGCCCTGCTGTTCGGCCTGCTGGCGATCCCCTTCACCGGCTTCGCCCTGGAGCTGATGCAACCGTCCGCGGCACTCGACGGGTTGACCCGCACCTATTTCCATACCCGCCTGTGGGGATTGCCGGCAGCCCTGGCCAGCTATGCGCTGATCGGCTGGTTCCTCGGCACCCAGAATGCCCGAGCGCCGCTGGCGATCCTGCTGACCACCAACCTGCTGAACGTGGCGCTGGACCTCTGGTTCGTGCTCGGCCTGGACTGGGGCGTGCTCGGCGCCGCACGGGCCTCGGTGATCGCCGAATGGAGCGGCGCCCTGCTCGGCCTGGCCCTCAGCCGCCGGGCCCTGGCCGAACACCCCGGGCGCATGGATTGGATGGCGTTGCGCCGCTGGCCCAGCTGGCGCCCGCTGTTGGCGGTGAACCGCGACATTTTCATCCGCACCCTGGCGCTGGAGCTGGTGTTCTTCCTGATCACCGTGCAAGGTGCGCGCCTGGGCGACGCCACGGTGGCAGCCAACGCACTGCTGCTCAATGGCTTGCTGTTGATCGCCCACGCGCTGGACGGCCTGGCCCATGCGGTGGAAGCGCTGTGCGGCCACGCCATCGGCGCACGCCAGCGCGACGCCCTGCGCCGCGCGCTGATCGTCGCTGGCGGCTGGTCGCTGCTGGCCAGCCTCGGCTTCGCCCTGTTCTTCCTGCTTGGCGGCCACTGGTTCGTGTTCATGCAGACCGACATCCCGGCCGTGCGCAGCGTGGCGCTGGCCTACCTGCCCTACCTAGCCGCGCTGCCGCTGGTGACGGTCTGGAGTTACCTGCTCGACGGCCTGTTCATCGGCGCCACCCGCGCACGGGAAATGCGCGACGCCATGCTGCTGGCGCTGGCCCTGGCACTACCACTGGCCTGGGCGCTGCAAGGGCTGGGCAATCACGGCCTGTGGCTGGCGTTTCTCGCGTTCATGGCCTGGCGCGGGCTGCTGCTGGGCCTGCTCGGCTGGCGCCTGGCCCGGGCCGATGCCTGGATCGGCCAGGCACGCGACTAGCCACCGACGGCAGGCCAACCGCCTGGCGGGCGCATACCTCCGCAGCCCTTGCTCAGCGCTCGTCGTCCAAGACTTCCAACGCCTCACCGGCTTTCTCCAGCCAGCCGGGCCGCTTGTCGGGGCTCGGCGCCGGGGCGACGTCCAGGTTGTCGAGCACTGCACCGAGCAGTCCCCCAGCACCCTTGCCCTCCTTCGCCTCTTTGGCGGCTTCCGCCACCTGGTACGCCTTGAGAATGGCCGCCAGCTCGGGGGTGGTGGCGGTCTGCTCGCTGAGCGGCGGCGGTACCGGCAGGGCCTTGGCCAGCTCCAGCGCCTTGCCAGTGTCCTTGGTGAAGGCACGCACCTCGTCCAGGCCTTGCAGCATCGGCAGAGGGATGCCGGTCAGGCTGTCGAACGCGGTGATTTCCGGCATTTCCGGTAGGCCGACCTTGCCACGCAGCACCTGGGTGCCCAGAGACGGCAGGAAGATGCCGAGCAGGTAGCGCGGGTCGCGACGCTTGACCGCCAGACCGATGCTGGCGGTAGCCACCGCCACGCCGATCACCTGACCCCATTGGGCCAGTGGCGACAGGCGCTTGCTCGCCTCATCGTCGAAGAACACCGCCCGGTAACGGAAGTAGTCGCTGAAGACTTCGCGGCCATTGAGCTTGGAGTTCATGAACCAGGCGCGGGAGTCGTGCACGTGGTCGTCATACAAGGCCACCAGCAGCGCGGCCTGTGCATCGGTGGGCCGATCCTTGCCAATGAACAGCCGCTCGTTCTGCTCGGTGCCATGGGTTTTCATGCGCTTGTATTCGTCGGCCTCGTCCTGCTCGTTAATCAGGTAGATCAAGCCGCCGAGCAGGACGTTGAAGATGCTGGCGGACTGCATTCCGCCCTCGCCGGTGCCGTCACCTTCGCCGAGGTTCCACTTGCCCTCGTAGTCTCGCTTGAAATCCAGCGCGCCATTCTTCAACTGGCGCTGGTCGAGGTTGGGCTCGAACTCCTTGTGGGTATTGAGGCTGATCGGACCACTGCCGGTGCGCCGTTCGTATTCCGCCTTGATGCGTTCGGACTCGGCCTTCTTCTCGGCGGCCCGACGCTCCGCCAGGATGCGCTCCTCATCGGTGCGGTAGTGACGCTGGGTCGGCTGGTCGCCACGGGCCACCGCATCCTCCTCCAGTTGCAGCTCATGCAGATACTTGAAGGCATCGCGCTCGGCTTCGGTCATGTCCTGGCTCTTGCCCGTGGCGTCGCCTTTGGCAACGTGCTGGTAGAACGCCTGCCGGTACAGCGTTTCGTTGACGAAGCGGTCGATGCGCCAGGCGGTCAGCACTTCCAGTTCACGAGACAGTACGTCTTCAATGGGGCCGCGGCTGAGTTGCTCCTGCCAGTTGTTGAAGCGGCCTACCAGGGATTCGCTTATGGCGAACTCAATCTGGGTCTCTGGACTCATCTCCAGCCACTTCGGCTGATCCTTATCTAGCGCCAGGGGCGGCACCTGCAGGGGCGCGCCGGCCTTGAACGCCTCGTCGTACATATGGTGCAGAGCTATCTGCGACAGCACATATTGGCCGCCTTCGCGGGCCTTGCCTTGGTCGCCCGGTGGGTAGCCGCCGCCGACATCGGAGTGCACGCCTGGGTAGACATACTCGTAGGTGCCAGTGCGGTAGCGGGACGGCGACTTTGGATTCTTACGGTCGTCCTTGCGGCGGATCGAATCCAGCGGGAAGCAGCCGCGCTGCTCGTGGGCTGCTGCCAGGTGCACGCAGCGCTGTAGAAAGGTCGTGGAATCCGGCAGGCGCATGGTGTCGTCGGCCCAGCCCATATGGCCTGCGGCGAAGGGCGCGAGATAAGCGAAGCCCACCGAAGCCACGGTATCGAACAGGCCCATGAACACGATGCTGATCGGTAGCCCGGCGAACAGATGGCGGGTTACGCCGTTTTCCTCGATGCGGGTCAGTTGCTCCAGCCAGTTGGAGAAGCAGCGCGCCTCGGCCGCACCGCGAGAGAAGCCGTAGACGAACAGGCGCAGCGCCTTGATTTCCGCGCCGCTACCCTGCTCATGCCGTTGCTTCAACGCCTGCTCCAGCTCCTGTAGGTCCTTCTGCAAGGCCGCCTTACGGCGGGCATTGCCGTCCAGTTGACCACCGGTCAGCACTTCCGTGACCAGCCCGGTGCCCATGGCTTCGACCAGGGTATAGGCTTCTTCCGATACCAAGGGCGGTTTGCCGCAAGCCCTGCGCAGTGCGTCGATAAGCCTGGTCATGCCCCAATTGATGCGCTTCTCGCCGCCGGTGGCCATGGTCAGGCCAGAGCCCACCGGTTTGTACTCGCCGATTTCCTTGAACTCGGTGCCCACGCCTTGCATGTAGTAGCGGTAGCAACCCACCTCCTCTGGCACTCCGACCTTCGGGTCCAGGCTGGCATGGTAGAGCCGCGCCACATTTGTGGTGGTAGGCGGTCGGGCCTTGCTGTCCCAGGGCTCGTGGTTGTTGGTGCCGTCGAAAAACAGGCTGATATTTAGTGCCTTGACGCAGGGTGGGCTTGGCGCGGCGCGGCCGGCGGCCGCCTCGTGCACACGGGCATCGCACCAGGCCTGGCGCTCGACCTCGCGCTGACGGCGCAGGTTGGCGGCCACTTCCATAGGTTTTTTCGGCAGCAGGCCACCGTAAGGAAAACGCGGCGTGTGGTGCACCGCCTGTGCTGGAGGGTGGTCGGACTGAGGAGTCAGGGTTTCGAACATTGGCTGGGCTCTTCCATATTGAGCGGGTAGTTGTAGGGGTGGCTCGGGAAACCGTAGTAAGTAGGGCCTGCTGAGACCTTGATCTGATCACAGGGCAGGAAATGGACGTTGACCACGCCGAGCTTTTCGTAGGGGGCCACCTCGACCATAACGCGATGGCGGGTGTAGCGAGTTCGATGCTCCGCTGCCGCCTTATGCCAAGCATCTGAATACATCGGAGTTGGCCAGTATCGGGACGCACCAGGATTCGGGTCCTTTTCCCATTCCACCACCACAGTCAGGCCGGCCTGCCACTTGACCGGCAGGCTAGCGCAACAGGTTTGCCCTCCTCCGCTATGAGGGTTTGCGTTCGAGCCCCCGCTTCCATTGACGCTGAACCAATTGATGGCGGCGGAGGTATGGTTGTAGCCCTCGATGGGTGCGCCAAGGCGTTGCGGCGGTTGGGCGTGACAGGCGCCGAGGGTCAGAACGGCCAGCAGCAGGACCAGGCACTTGCTCATATGGCGCCGCATGGGTGGCACTCCGATGAATGACTGACGGTACGCGAGGCAATCCGGGCAGCGTGTTCCCGGATCGCGCTGGCGCTTATATGGGCTACAGGAACGGCCGCCGCTTCGGCCACGCTGGCATCGCACCAGGCCTGGCGCTTTAGCTCGCGTTGGCGGCGCAAATTGGCAGCCACTTCCATGGGTGTCTTCGGCAGCCGGCCGCCCTTGGGAAAGAGCGGGGTCGGGCGTACCGCCTCCGGGGCGGGGCGGTTGGACATGGCGATCAGGGGCTCGAACATTGACTGGGCTCTTCCATATTGAGCGGGTAGTTGAAGGGATAGCCAGGCTGACCTGGCAGCGCATTGACCGCCGCCACCTTGATCTGATTGCAGGGCAGGAAATGCACATCGACGGTGCCGAGACGTTCGTAGGGCGCCACCTCTACGACGGCGCGATGGCGGGTATTTAGCTTCTCATCCTCATCTGCCGCTTGGCGCCAGGCATCGGAGTAGATTGGGCCGGGCCAATTTTCCGAAGCATAGGGCGTTGGATCCTTCTCCCACTCCACCACCACGGTCAGGCCGGGCTGCCATTTGACCGGCAGGCTTACGCAGCATGTTTGGCCCCCACCACCATGCGGACCGACGTTCGACCCGCCGCTTCCATTGACACTGAACCAATTGATCGCAGCAGACGTGTGGTTGTAGCCCTCGATGGGCGCACCAAGGCGCTGCGGCGGTTGGGCGTGGCAGGCGCCGAGGGTCAGAACGGCCAGCAGCAGGACCAGGCACTTGCTCATATGGCGCCGCATGGGTGGGACTCCGATGAAAGACTGACGGTACGCGAGGCAATCCGGGCAGTGTGTTCCCGGATCGCGCTGGCGCTTATATGGGCTACAGGAACGGCCGCCGCTTCGGCCACGCTGGCATCGCACCAGACCTGGTGCTCCAGCTCGCGTTGGCGGCGCAAATTGGCAGCCACTTCCATGGGCGTCTTCGGCAGCCGGTCACCTTTGGGAAAGGGCGGGGTCGGGTGCCCCCCCTCCGGATTGAGGCGGTCGGACGGCGGGATCAGGGTTTCGAACATTGGCTGGGCTCTTCCATGTTGAGCGGGTAATTGAAGGGGTAGCCAGGCTGACCGGGAAGCGCGTTTACAGCTGCCACCTCGACCTGGTCGCAGGGCAGAAAATGCACGTCGACGGTGCCTAAGCGTTCATAAGGCGCTACCTCGACCACGGCACGATGATGGATGTAGTGAGTACGGTGCTCCTCGGCCGCCTTGTGCCACGCATCGGAATACATTGGAGTTGGCCAAGATCGGGATGCACCAGGATTTGGATCCTTCTCCCACTCCACCACCACGGTCAGGCCGGGCTGCCATTTGGTAGGCAGGCTGACGCAACAATTCTGGCTACCTCCCCCACTGTTGGGGCTGAGGTTAGGGCCGCCGTCGCCATTAACGCTGAACCAATTGATGGCGGCGGAGGTATGGTTGTAGCCCTCGATGGGCGCACCGAGGCGTTGCGGTTGTTGGGCCTGGCAGGCGCCGAGGGCCAGGGCGGACAGCAGCAGGGCGAGATATTGGCTCAGATTGCGCAACATGGACGGAACTCCGGTGAGCTGAGAAAACAGCGGACGTAGCCCGGATAGATCGTGGCACGCGATGCGCTCCGGGAAGCGTGAGCCCGGATTGCGCTGGCGCTTGTCCGGGCTGTGGAGCTAGAGGGCTGGCGGGCGATTCGCGTACGCCGTCCAGAGAGATCGCTCAGGCGCATAGCTCACTCCGGCTCGGTGCGCGGGTGGAGTTGGCGGCCAGCCAGTCCAGCACGAAGTCATCCCGCGAGGCGTCGAAACGTTCGGCGCGGTCGGCTGCCAGTTGGCCATGCATCAGGTGGCGGATCAGGCTTTCCTGCTGGGCCAGGCCATAGTGCTGAGGGATCAATGCGTAATCCCGACGGAAGGCTTCGGCGGCGGTCCAGGCCAATAGCATGTCTACCTGTGCCTTGTTCAGACTCATGGGCGGCAGTGGTGCCGGCACGTCCGCCGGATGTGCCGGGCTGCCGGCGTACTCGGCAGCTTTGCCGTCGCGATCGATCCAGTACCAGGCGAGCGCCGGAGCGTGGAACCAGACGCTCTGTGTCGGATCGAGCATTTCACACACGGCGAGGAACAAGCGAGGGTCGTAGTAGCGCAGCAGGCCGCTGCTCTTGCCCTGCTCCCATTCGGCCTGGGTGCAATGGCTCAGGTGTTGGGCCAGACGGTCGAACGGCCAGTCGCTGAGCAAGGCGAGCAGGCGGTGTTCGCGGTGTACCTGGCCGGCGCAGTCCGCCAGCCAGGCCGTCTGCTGCGGGTCGGTCCAGAGTACGCGCAGCAGCAGCGGCCCTTGGGCAGCGAGTGCTGCCTCGGGCGTGCCCTCCAACAGCCGGGCTTGAGCAGGAGGGCTCGGCAGCGACTGCAACGTCGATTGCAGCGGATAGTCGAGGGCGGTGGCATCGATCAGCAGATCGATATGGGCAAGCTTGGCGGCACGAGCCTGTTCTTCCAGGGCGTCGAGCCAGGTGGCGGCATTGGCATGCATGGTCGGTCCTCGATCAGGGCTTAACGGGGCGTCAAGGCTTGGACTTGGTTGCGGGCGCGGTTCAGGCACTCTTCGCAGACCGCCGGTTGCGGCTTGTCCGTGCAGTTGGCCAGGGCCTGCTCCAGCACCTCCCCCGCCTTGTCCTTGTCTGCCATGCCCGGCAGCAGCGGGCCGAGGATCTTGATGCCCGAGCCCTTGCCCGGCGAGCCGCCGGCGTTGAGCTTGGCCAGCGGGCCGTTGATGGTGATGCCGCCGGGGTCGAGCTTGATGAAGCTGCCGCCGGCTTTGACGGTGAGTTCGATGCCGGCTTCGATGACCATCTTCTGCCCGGCCTTGAGGTGGATCTC
>NZ_JBSKHQ010000021.1:0-89698 GCF_057128665.1 Zestomonas ipomoeae | reverse complement strand
GCCTCCAGTCGAGTACGAGAAGGCAACCGCCTGAAATCCCCTATTCGGGTGTCCACTAAAACTTGACCACGACAAAGTCCTGCTCGCCGGCCTCCGGCAGCGCCATGATGCTGTGATCGCGGCTGACCAGCACCGCATAACCCTGCCAGGGGACCTGCAATTCGCCGATCTCGCTGAGCATCTTGCCGACGGTGATATCCAGGCCCACCACACCTTCGAGGAAATCGCCGTGATAGACCGGCGCGATCGACGACATCATCCATCCCTGCCCGGCCGGGTCGAGGTAGACGTCGGTCCAGGCCACCTTGCGCTCGGGGTTGTGGGCGCCGTCGGCGAGGTAATAGAAGTTGTAGTCGGGTATCACCATGTCCTGGGGATACTGCTCGGTGGTCATGAAGAACGGATAGATGCGGTTGTAGCTGTCCCAGCTATTGAAGTAGATCGCCGAGACCAGCGGGTTGGCGCCGTGGATCGAGCGCATCAGCGGGTCGACCTGCGACAGGCGCAGGGCCTTCTCGCGGTCCTGCTGCCCGGGCGGCGTGCTGCTGGAATAGAACGAGGCCGCACGGCCCTCGTCCCGGTAGCTGTAGTACACCCCGCCCGGACTCAGCCGGTGGCGCTGGCGTTCGGTGACATCGGGCTCGAAGCGATCGTTCTCCAGCGCCTCGCCAACCGCGTCGCGGAAGACCTTGGTCTGCACCTCGATGCTGCGCAGGCGGCTGTCGATCACCTGCCCCTCGCGCTGCGCGGCATTGGCCAGGTCCTGCACGGCACTGCGCTGCAAATGTTCGATCTGGGCATCGCGAATGGCGCTGTTGGCCAGCAGGTACGCTGCAATCAGAACCGTCTCGACCAGGATCAGCGGAATCAGCGCACTCTGCACGAAAGCGCGCCAGATCCATTGGCGCAAGGGATAATGCGACGAGCGCGGCATAGCGGCGTCTCTTGATAGATTCGTAGGTAACAATAGACGACATCATATAGCAGGCGCCTATCCCTCGGACCAGAGCAGTCGCTGTCTTTCTCCGCTGCGCTTTGCAATTCCCGGTAACACCACACCGGGTCGACGCCTGGCGGCCTTTGCCGTACACTGCGCGAGTACCCATCCAAGTACCCAGCTTTTGGGGCCGATTAGGATTCGACGCCGGTAGCGAAACTTGAGGGGCATGCCGAGTTGGTAACAGAACTCGTAAATCCACTGTTGCAAACTTATAGTTGCCAACGATGACAACTTCGAAGGGTACGCGCTAGCCGCCTAACCTTCATCTGGTCGCTTCGGCGCCAGCGGTCACTAGGGGATGCCTGTAAACCCGAAATGACCGTCAGATAGAACAGGATCGCCGCCAAGTTCGCTGTAGACGTAACGGCTAAAACTCATACAGCTCGCTCCAAGCACCCTGCCACTCGGGCGGCGCGGAGTTAACTCAGTAGAGCTGGCTAAGCATGTAGAACCGATAGCGGAGAGCTGGCGGACGGGGGTTCAAATCCCCCCGGCTCCACCAAATAAACCCCTGATTTCCTAGAGAAAGTCAGGGGTTTTTCTTTGGGTGTCGAAAAAATGTCGAGCCCTTAAACGAGAAGTCAGACACTCGGCTTAGCCGAAGCTACGCGTACCGCGTCGATAACCGTCTTGGTGAGAATAGCCAGACGAAGGCCATTTGATGGACTCGCAACGAAGCCAAGATATCTGTAGTAGTCGGCAGCTTCTTCATCCTTGGCATCTACTACCAAAAAAGCCACTCCTGCTAGTTCTGACATAGCGCTGACACGCATAAAAATGTCTTTTAGCAGACGCCGCCCTAGCCCCTGTCGCTGGTGATCTTTGCTTACAGCCAGCCTACTCAACAGGATCGCGGGAAGCGGATAACGCGGCAACCCCTTGCGCTGCTGCTCGGAGAGATCTGCCAAATCGATAGCGGTCGCAGCGAGGGTATAAAAACCCTGCAGTACCCCAGAATCAACGAGCATGAACGTCCTTGAGACGTTCCGGCGCTCATCCTGACCCGCGTAATCGGCTATGTAAGTATTGAGGGAGGGATGTTTACCGCAATCAAATGCGGCTCTATCGACGTCCCTATCGAAAGGCCTAGTGATGAAGCGCATCCGTCAATCGGCGGCCAAGAGACTGAGCAGCGCAGCATTAGGAGCCTGTGGGTTTTCCAGCATCTCAACTGCAGTCGCTGCGTCAAAAACAGGCTCTTTCTTGGAGGCCTTTTGCTTGGCCATAAGCAACGCTGCCTTATAGGCCTGCCTGCTGACTCGCGTAAAAGCGTGCACTCTTACCCACTGCCCTTTGCAGTCAGCGTCTTTTTCGGTAGCAAGCAGATACTTGCCTGTCGTTTGCTTGGCTTTCATACCGATAGTATGCCTAAAAAATGAGCAAGTGTTTAGCACCCTATGATCGACGGCCCAAACCTGATCGCATCCCCAAGATGGTCCGGTGCCAGGTGAGCATAGCGCATAGTCATAGCCAAGCTGGAGTGACCCAGGATTCTCTGCAGGGTGAGGATGTTGCCGCCGTTCTGGATGAAGTGACTTGCGAACGTGTGCCGCAAGGCATGGACGGCCTGCCCTCTTGGCAGCTTGATGGTCGTCCTGGCCAGGGCTCGGCGAAATGAGGTGATGGCCGAGCTTGGCTGGCCGTGTTGCTTCCAGTGACGAACGATCTTGGCTTCCAGCTCAGCCGAGATCGGCACTGATCGGACCTTACCGCTCTTGGTCCCGCTGAAGGTAATCACCGCATTTCGAAGCCCGGTCGGCTTCAGTTTCTCAGCCTCCGACCAGCGCGCACCGGTAGCCAAGCAGATCAGCACGATTATCTCGACGTGTGGGTTATCGCAGTGGGTGCTGATAGTCTCCAGCAGCTCGGTAATCTGGTCATTGGTCAACCAAGAACGCTCTCGTTCCTGTAGCTTCAGCGGCTTCACCAGGGCGAGTGGATTTGGGTAAGTGATAACCCCGAGTCCGCGAAGCTCGTTATAGACGGATCGCAGATAACCCAACTCATTGTTGAGGGTCTTCGGTGTTATCCCCTCCCCTAGCCTGATACGCCGGTCGCCCGCATAAGCCTGCGGGTCCAGGCGGGCCGCCACCGGGTTACCGAGTCGCTTGGCTAGGGCCCCCAACTTGGCTCGACGTCGCTCGCCATCCCGCAATGAATGGCCTTGAAGCTCGAACCAAGAGGTAACCAACAAACAAGCCCCTGAAGATCGATGAGATTTTCAGGGTTTTTTCTTTTTTGATGCCGAACCGATAACCAGGACCTTGGGCGGTTGATTGCCCGATTGCCTCGGTTCATGAGCCCGAGTGTTGATCCGGCTGCTGCGCCGATCTCTGTCTAGGACTAGCCTTGCGCAGGCACAGCGGAACCATATGCAGGTGCCGCCCCAGCCAAAGGATCTCGCCATGTCGCTCGTGCTCTACGGACATCCCTTTTCTTCGTATACGCAAAAGGCCTTGATCGCGCTGTATGAGAACGATCTGCCGTTCGAATTCCGCTGCATCGGGCCGCAGACACCGGAGCATTCGGCGGAGTGGTTGCGGTTGTGGCCGCTGGCCAGGTTTCCATTGCTGGTTGAGGGAGAACGCAGCGTTGCCGAGACGAGCATCATCGTCGAGTACCTGCAGCTGGCGCATGGCGGGCCGGTGCGTCTGCTGCCCGCGGAGCCGATGGCGGCGCTGGATGTGCGTTTCCTGGATCGCTTCTTCGACCTGCATGTGATGAGCCCGGTGCAGCACGCGGTGGGCGGTGCGCTGACAGGGGATGCGGCGAAGCGCCAGGAGGGCCTGGCAAGTGCGGTGGAGAAGCTCGAGCGTGCCTATGCCTGGCTGGAAGGGCAGCTGGCCGGCAGGACGTGGTCGACCGGGGATGACTTCACCCTCGCCGACTGCGCGGCGGCGCCTGCGCTGTTCTATGCGGACTGGACGCACCGCATCGCCGACGCCTATCCAACCGTGCAAGCCTATCGCGCGCGGCTGCTGGCGCGCCCCTCGTTCGCCCGCGCGGTTGAGGAGGCGCGCCCCTATCGGCCGCTGTTTCCCCTCGGCGCGCCCGAGCGGGATTGAGTCGCCCCGGCTAACGCCCCAGGCCGGCCATGCGCCGCTTGTATTGGCGGGTCCTGCGGGCGGTTTTCAGTTGCTCGGCGACCAGCGCACGCCATGCCCAGACCTGCGGCTGCGGGCGGCGGCCGCCGGCCAGGCGACGCAGCTGGAACTTCACCGAGGACATGTAGGCCAACGAGGCTAGGGCCTTGTTCTTCCAGCGGATAGGCGGCAGCTCGGCGCTGGCCTGGTGCTCGCCGGCATACCAGCGGGACGGCAGGTCGGGCGCCAGGGCCAGAGCGGTGGCAATGCCGACCATGGCCACGCCGCTGGCCAGTACCTGCTCCGCCACGGCCAGGCGGCGCACGCCGCCGGTGACCATCAGCGGCATGCGGGCTACCACGGCAATCTCCGCGGCGAATTCGAGGAAGTAGGCCTCGCGGGCCAGGGTTCGACCGTCACGGGCGTCGCCCTGCATCGCCGGCGCCTCGTAGCTGCCGCCGGACAGTTCGACCAGGTCCACCGCCAGTTCGTTGAGCCACTGCACCACCTGCTTGGCATCGCGGGCATCGAAGCCACCGCGCTGGAAGTCCGCCGAGTTGAGCTTGACCGCCACGCAGAAGTCCGGCGAGACGCGAGCACGCACCGCCTTGACCACCTCCAGCAATAGGCGCGCGCGGTTTTCCAGGGGCCCGCCCCAGGCATCCGTGCGCCGGTTGGTCAGCGGCGATAGGAACTGGCTGAGCAGGTAGCCATGCGCCGCGTGGATCTGCACGCCGGTGAAACCCGCCTGCTCGGCCAGTTCGGCGGCGCGCACGAAGCGCTGGACCAGCTCGCCGATCTCGCCTTCGCCCAGCGCCTTGGGCACGGGGAACAGCCTGGACAGGCCGCCCAGCGCCAGGGGGACGGCCGAGGGGGCGACGGTCGGCTGGCCCAGGTTGGCCTGCATCTGCCGGCCGGGGTGATTGAGCTGTACCCAGAACTGTGCGCCCCGGGATCGACCGATGCGTGCCCAGTCGCGGAAGCGCTGCAGCTGGCTGTCGTCTTCCAGCACCACGCCACCGGGACCGGTCATGGCATGGCGGTCGATCATCACGTTGCCGGTCAGCAGCAGGCCGGCACCGCCCTCGGCCCAGGCCTGGTAGAGGCGCAGCAGCTGGTCGGATGGACCCTGGTCGGCCGCTGCCAGGTTTTCCTCCATGGAGGCCTTGGCGATGCGGTTGGGGATCAGGGTGCCGTTGGGCAGTTGCAGGGGCTGGAAGCTGAGCATGACGGGCTCCGGGGTGGCAGATGAAGGGAGCCTAAGGTTAAAGTCGACTTTAAGGTCAATAGCCTTAGCGAGGCATTTCATGAAAATCGGCGAACTGGCCAGGCGCTCGGGGCTGGCCACCTCACGCATTCGCTTCTACGAGGCCAGCGGGCTGATCGCCGCGCAGCGCCAAGCCAATGGCTACCGGGTCTACCCGGAGCAAACGCTGCAGACCCTCGGCATCATCGCCCAGGCCCAGCAGGCCGGCTTTTCCCTGGAGGAGATCCGCCGCTTGCTGCCCGACCCGGTGGCGCAGAGCTGGCCGCACGACGAGTTGCTGACCGCGCTCCGGGGCAAGGTCGAGGAGATCGAGGCGTTGCAGGCACGCCTGGCGCAGAACCGGGCCCATCTGCTGGCGATCATTGCCGGCATCGAGAGCAAGCCCGAGGGCGTGCACTGCAGCGATAACGCCGATCGCGTGCTGGCCGGCCTGTGCGAGCGCGATGCGGCGACGACGGGAGCGGTCGACGCCGGCACGGCACCGGCTCGCCCCGCTTGATCGCGGGGCGGCACGGCCAGAACCCGCGCTGCTTTTGCTGGTCCATGGCTGTGCCTGCGGTGCGCTACCCGCACCTTCATCCAGCCAGGAGGCCTGCCGATGTCCGTCCCTTCCCCCCATGTTCGTCAAGGCTTCGCTGCCGTGCGCCCCTACCTGTGCGGCCCCATGGAGCTGCTGGAAATGGTCGGCCGGGTGTTCGACGCCGAGGAAATCGAGCGGCATGAGCTGGGCCCGCAGAGCTGCCATGTGGAGTTGCGCATCGGCGATTCTGTACTGGTGATCGAGGCCGGCGAGTTGCCGCCCGGTGTTACCGCCTGGATCGGGTCGCTCTATGTGTATGTGAAGGACGTGGACGAGGCCTACCGGCGCGCACTGGAGTTCGGCGTGCGCCCGCTGGCGCAGCCGCAGGACAAGCCGTACCACGAGCGCCAGGCGGGCTTCCTGGATATGGCCGGCAATACCTGGTGGATCGGCACCTACCAGCCGTAACCATGCCAGGCCGTCGCCAGCCCTTGGTTTGGCGACTTTTGCCCTGGCGACCGTTAGCGTGGCGGCCGTTCAGGGGAGAAAGCCATGCCTTCACGCGTTCTGTTCTTGTGTCTGTTGCTGCTTGCCGGCTGCGCGCGGAATCCCGCCGACCTGCCGTTGTATCGGGAAACCCAGGTGGCGCCGCCGAGCATGCAGTACCTCGGGGTGGGCGGCTATTTGCTGCGCTGGCAGGGTGAGGCATTGCTGTTCGCGCCGTCGTTCAGCAATCCGGCCACGCTCGGCCAACCGCCTTTGATGGTGCAGGCGGATACGGCGAAGATCGACCAGCTGATGCCGCCGGTCGAGGATGTGAGCATGCTGCTGGTGGGCCACGCCCACTACGACCACCTGCTGGACGTGCCGTATATCCTGCAGCGGCACACACCGCAGGCGAAGGTGTACGGCTCGAAGACCATGGGCCATATCCTCGCCGCAGCGATCGACCGCGAGCGCATCGTCGATGCCGAGGCCGTGATGGCCGACGGGCCGCGCCAGGGCGAGTGGCTCTATTCGCCGGACCGGCATATCCGCGCCATGGCGATCCGCAGCGAGCATTCGCCGCACCTGTTCGGCATCAAGCTGCTCACCGGCAGCTACGACGCCGACCTCACCGAGCTGCCTCGCAGCGTGTGGGGCTGGAAGGAAGGCCAGACGCTGGCCTGGCTGGTGGACCTGCTGGATGAGCGCGGCGAGGTGCGCTATCGCATCCACTACCAGGATGCCGCCAGCCGACCGCCGCTGGGCCTGCCGCCGCAGCTGGAAGGCAAGCGCGTGGATGTGGCGGTGCTCTGCGTGGGGGCCTGGGAACAGGCGCCGGCCTATCCGCAGGTGCTGCTCAAGCGCCTGCAGCCGCGCCTGGCCGTGCTCGGCCACTGGGAAGATTTCTTCGGCGGCGATCCGCGCCACCCGAATGCGCTGCGCCTGCAGGACATTCGCAAGATGGTCGCGGTCACCCGTGCCAATCTGCCGGAGGATGGCCGCTTGGTGCTGCCAGTCCCCTTCGCTCAGCTGCAGTTGCCGGCGGCCAGGTAGGCAGGCAGGCGAACGAAGGAAAGAAGGCCAGTCCCTGCGACTGGCCTTCTGCATTACCCCTGCCTATGGCTTGGATGGCG
The DNA here is from genome assembly GCF_057128665.1 of Zestomonas ipomoeae. NCBI lineage: Bacteria > Pseudomonadati > Pseudomonadota > Gammaproteobacteria > Pseudomonadales > Pseudomonadaceae > Zestomonas > Zestomonas ipomoeae. Next base: position 82,209 of record NZ_JBSKHQ010000021.1, on the reverse strand, counting down.
AGCGCTGCCGGTCGATGCGAAACAGCGTGGTGGTGCCGCTGACTTCGTTGCCCACCACCAGCAGCGGGACGCCGGGGATGGGGCTGTGGCGGGCTTCGATCACCGTCAAGCCTTCCGGGCCGAGGTCGCCGGCCTCGGGGGTACCGGGTGCGGCATGGAAGTCGCGGTTGTTGAGGTACTGCACGAACTGCGGCGCCTGGGGCCGGCTGATGTCGTAGACCATCACACCGCCGACGCGCTCCAGACCGATGAAGGCGTAGGTCTTGCCCCACAGCTTGGCCAGGGTCACGCCTTCCGGCTCGGGGCCCTTGTTGTCGCTGCGGTTGTCGAAGGCGTTTTGGGCGTGGTCGGAGTTGAAGTAAGCCGGGTTGGCCGCGGCAACGATGCGTTCGAAGTCGGCCCCGCTGTCGAAGATCCGGTCCAGGCTCTGCGACCAGATGGAAAAGGAGCGCCCGCCGAAGGCGTAGATCGCGTCATAGGTGCCGGTGTCCGGGTTGTAGCCACTGGCACGGGATACGGTGAGGCGGCCGAGGTTGGGCTTCTGCTTGAGGCTCGCCGCGTCGGGAAAGCGCTGGGGGTCGAGCACATAGTCCGCCTCGCCGACGCGCACTTCTTCGCTGTAGCCGGCGTAGTCGCGGGCGTCGCCTTCGTTGGCGGTGACCAGGTAGGTGCGCCCGCGGTACTGGTAGCTGGCGATGGCATCCGGCTGGTACAGACCGCGCACCGGCCAGTTGCGCAGGGCGATCTGCCCGTCGCGGTCGCTGGCGTCCAGTTCGTTGCCAGGCTGGCTGTGGTCCTTGAAGCCGAGCCCGCGAATGGCGCGAATGGTGCCGCGCTGGATATCCAGCAGGGCGACGGCGTTGTTCTCCTGCAAAGTGATCCAGGCGGCTCGGGAGTTCTCGGAGACGGTGATGTATTCCGGCTCCAGGTCCTGGGCGACGCTGGCATGGGGGCCGAAGATGCGCACCGAGGGGTCCAGCGCGGCGCGGCTGAATCCGCGGAAGTCGGCAGTGCGCACATGTGCCTGGGTCAGTCGGGCGATCCTGCGCGGCAGGTCGATGATGCTCACCGAGCCCTCCGGGTCGGTCTGGTAGTCGTCGCTCGGCTCGCCTTCGTTGGCCACCAGCACGTGCTTGCCGTCGGGAGTGAAGGTGAGCATGTCGGGCAACGCGCCGACCTGCACCGAGGCCAGCACCTGGCCGTCGCTGTTCATGAAGACCGCGCGACCGGGCTCGGTCTTCACCGGGTTCTCCACCGCCGCGGCGATCAGCCCGTCATGCACGGCGACGCTGTTGACCACGCCGCCGTGGCCGGAGAGATCGACCTCGAACAACAGTCCGGGGCGCGACGGGTCGCGAATGTCCAGCACGTCGATCCGGCCGCTGGCCGCGTTGACCACGAACAGCCGTTGGCTGGCCGGGTCGTGGGCGACGATTTCCGCCGCTGACTGCTCGAACAATCCACTGGCATAGCTGCCCAGGGGCGTGAGCTGGAGGCTCGATGAGGCGGCGGCAAGCTGGGTCAGGCTGAAGGTCAACAAGCCGACGGCGGCAACGGTCTGGTACATGGAGGGCTCCCCTTGTTGTTGGAAGCCGCAGCTTGGGGGGCCTGCGTTGCGGAACAATGACATCAAGGTGTCAGCTTCGCTGCTGATAGATGAGCGAGCCGCCGCCCTTTTCGAGGCAGGGGCACTTCCATTCACCTACGCTTGAAGAGCGATTTCCCTAAGTCGAGGCCATGCGCAAGTCGCTGATGATAGTGGCCGCCCTGTTCTGCCTGGGCGGCCAAGCGGAGGAAGCGAAACCGCTGAAAGTGATCTTCGGCCAATCCCGCCCGCCCTTCGTCATGGCCGAGCAGGGCAGCGGCGTGTCGGTCGAACTGGCACGGGAAGCCTTCGCGCGCATGGGCGTCGCCTTCGAGCCGCAGTTCGCCTCGAACCGGCGCATGGAAGTCGAGCTCAAGCAAGGCCGGGTCGACGTGGCGGTGGAGGTCCAGCCGAGCGAGCCGGAGCTGTTCTACTCACGGCCCTTCACGGTGTACCGCAACTACCTGGTGACCCGCCGCCAGGAGGGCATCTTGTTCTCCGGGCAGTGGTCGCAATTGCGGGGCCACTCGGTCTGCGCCTGGCAGAACGCCGCAATCAACCTCGGCACCGGCTTCGCCGAGGCCAGCAAGGGCTTTTCCAGCTATGTGGAGTATTCCTCCCAGCAGACCCAGGTCGAGCACTGGCTGCTGAAGCAGTGCCAGGCCATCGTGATCGACGGCGCCCTGCTGAAGTGGCAATGGCAGCGCCTGCGCGAACAGAGCCCGCGGGTATTCGGGGCCGCCGATGCCGACGTGGTCTATACGCCGTTGCCGCAGGGGCACGAACTCTGGTGGTACGTCGGCTTTCGCTCGCAAGGGCTGCGCGACCGCTTCGACCGCGCCTTGAAGGACATGCAGGCCGACGGCACCTATCAGCGGATACAGCAGCGCTTCGCCCTGCCCTGACGGGAACTCGGGCCCTACCCGTGCACCAACAGGACAACACTGCCCAACGAGATCGCCGCCATGATCGCCTCCAGCCTGACCGCCGACCGCCTGCGCGCCATGCATGAGCAGGGCTTCGCGCACCTGCCCGGCGTGCTGGATGCCGGACAGGTGGCCCTGGCCCGGCGCACCATCGACTGCCTGACCCCGCAACACTGGGACTACACCGGACTGGTCGACCACTACAAATGCGTGTTCAACCGAGACCCGCTGTGGCTGCCCTACCTCGATCCGCCCGGCCTGATCGAACTGGCCGAGGCGTGCCTGGGCAGTGATTGCCATGTCATCGGCCAGACCGCCTGGCGCAGCCATCCCGGCTTCATCGGTGCCGACCTGCACCTGGACTATCTGGTGATGGAGCTGCCCCCCGCGCTGCTGGCCGACGCCGGCTTCGAGCTGCCCATGCAGATCTGCACCGCGCACCTGTATCTCGACGACATCGACGCCGACCTCTGCCCTACCCTGGTCATCCCCGGCAGTCACCGCGCCGGGCGTCCGCCGCAACCTGGCGAAACCCACTGGCAGGGCCGCGAGCCTGAGCCGGTTCTATGCCGGGCAGGCGATGCCGTGCTGTTTCGCAGTGAGCTCTGGCATGCCGGCAGCCGCAACCTGAGCAAGGATCGCACCCGCTACCTGCTGCAGGTGCACTACGGCCGGCGCATGGTCGCGCAGAAGTTTTCGCCCTACCTCGACTGGCGCTTCGACCCGCGGGTACTGGCGGCCTGCACCCCGCGCCAGCGGCGCCTGCTCGGCGATCACGAGCCGACGGAATACGACTGAGCGTCATCGGATGGGCGGCAGCCGGCAACGCGAACTGCCGCCGGGCGCAGCAGTCCACTGTTCGTTGCGCGATGGCCCGCCATCGCACTGCCGGCGGAAGCAGCGCTGTGTCCGCGCCTTCGATTCGGCGACGCGCCGACAAGGAACCGATATGCGCTCTGTCCCGCCGCCCGCCAGGCCCCGCCTGCTGGCCACAGCCCTGGCGTTGCCCGCGTTGGCCGCCAGCGCCAGCGACTACCACGTCACCACCACCAGCGACCAGTTCGACGGCAAGTGCGACGCGCTCTGCTCCCTGCGAGACGCGGTACAGGTCGCCAATCGCATCGGCGGCAGCCACCGCATCTTCCTGCCGCCCGGCATCTACCACCTGACCCTGCCGGCACCTCGGGGCGACGACGACGAGATCCTCGACGAGGACGCGAACAGCAACGGCGACCTGGACGTCAGCAGCACGCTGACGGTGCTCGGTGCCGGTGCGGACACCACCGTCATCGATGCCTCCGCCCTGGACCGCCATTTCGAGATACTTCCGGGGGCCAGCCTGCAGCTGGAGCGCGTCACCCTGCGCAACGGCCGTTCCAGCTTCTTCGGCGGCGCTATCGAGAACCATGGCACCACCACCGTGCGCTTCTCCCGTATCGAGAACAATGTATCGGCGGCCATGTTCCATCCCGGCACCGGAGGCGGCATCGCCAACTTCGGCTATTTCAACCTCTACGGCACGCACATCCACAACAACCGCTCAGGCGCCGGCGAAGCGTTCCAGGGTAAGGGCGGCGGGGTTTTCAATGCCGGCACCCTGCTGATGCGCGAGTGCACCCTGAGCAACAACTACGCCTCCGACGACGATGAAACCGGCATGGGCGGCGGTCTGTTCAACCAGGGCATCGCCGATGTCGCGCGCAGCACCTTCAATGGCAACGGTTCCGCCGGCAGCGGGGCGGCCATCACCAACATGGGCGTGCTCAAGCTGAGCAACAGCACCCTGAGCGACAACGACAACTTCGAGTCCTACTACGGTGGCGTGTTCAGCAACGGCTCGAGCTATCCCTATTTTCCCGGTACGCCCGACGCCACGCTGATCAACGTGACCATTGCCGGCAACCGGGGCGGTGGGTTGTACAACTACGGCACGCTGCTCCTGCGCAACAGCCTGATCGCCGGCAACCTCGCCGTCGACGACGACAGCCAATGGAGCAACTGCAAGAACCAGGGGGACAAGGCTCGCTACAGTGCCCGCGGCCTGCTGCTGGGTAGCGGACCCGGCACCTGCACGGGCGAGCGGTATATCGAGAACGAAGCGACCTTCACCACCCTACTGGGCCCTCTGGCCGACAACGGCGGCCCGACCCAGACCCATGCACTGCTTGCCGGCAGCCCGGCGCTGGATGCAGGCGTAGGCTCCTGCGCCGGTCACGATCAGCGCCGCTCGCCACGCCCCCGCGATGGCGACGGCGATGGCCAGGCGCAATGCGACCTGGGGGCCTACGAGCGCCAGGCACCCTGATCGTCGGGACGCGCGCCGGAGCATTTGCGGCGCGCACCTGTCCCACCTAGAGTCCCGTCGAAAACGGAAGCCGACCATGCCTGCCGTTCGCCGAATCTACCTGTTGCTCCTGTTCGCCGGCCTGGGCGCCTGCAGCGCCCTGCCGCCCGCCGATCCACCGACGTTCGACCTGGTCGGGCTGGAACCACTGCCAGGCGAGGGCCTGGAAATCCGCTTCGCCCTCAAGTTGCGCGTGCAAAACCCCAACGACAAAGCCATCGACTACCGTGGCATCGCCCTGGAGCTGGAGGTCAACGACCAGCCCCTGGCCAGCGGCGTCAGCGACCAGAGCGGAGAGGTCCCGCGCTTCGGCGAAACCGTGCTCAGCGTGCCGGTCACTCTCTCGGCATTCTCCGTAGCCCGCCAGGCCTGGGGCCTGGCCGCCCACCAACCCGGCCAGGCCCTGCCCTACGTGCTGCGGGGCAAACTGGCCGGTGGCCTGCTCGGCACCCAGCGTTTCGTCGAGCGAGGCGTGCTGCGCTGGCCAGGGCCGCTGGTTGCCCCGTGAAGTCTCGCTGGAGCAATGGCGAAACGCCTTGTAGAGTAGCCGCGCCCACAACAAGGACGCGGACACCATGGAAAATACGCCCTACCTCACTCCCCACACGAACCTCGAAGCCGAAACCGTTTTCTGTCGCCACTGCGGCACCCGCATCGCCGCCAGCGTGGCGACATGCTCCCATTGCGGTGCCGATCAGAACCTGAACGCCAAGAGCAAAGTCGCGGCTGGCCTGCTGGCGATCTTTCTCGGCGGGCTCGGCGTCCATCGCTTCTACCTCGGGCAATGGTGGGGCCTGTTGTATCTGCTGTTCTTCTGGACCTGGATTCCGGGGCTGATCGCGCTGATCGAAGGCATCGTGTTCCTCTGCACCGGCGACGCCAGATGGAATGCCAAATACGGACATGTGAAAGGCGGCTCTGCCTGGCTCGTGGCCGCGGTCGGCGTGTTCGTCATGGTCTTCGTGGTCGGTATTCTCGCCGCCGTCGCCGTTCCGGCCTATCAGGACTATGTGAAGCGCGCCAAACAGGCGCAGATCGAGCAGCAGCGCTAGTTCCGGCGCCACCTTGGCCGCCCACGCCCATGGTGGGCGGCTTGCACTCCCATCGGAATCGCCCCTATGAAATCCCTCCCGCGCCGCGCGCTGCGTTGGCTGGCTGTCCTCTTTATTGGCTTGCCCTCGGCGCTCTACCTGCTCCTGCTGGCCATCAACTGGCATGACGATCTGCCCAGCGAAGCGGCCGCGTTGCTTGAGGCAACCTATGCCGCGCGTCCGGTACCGGAAGACCGCCATAACGCCTACCTCTATTTGCTGGGCTTTACCGCCCCTGTCGGTGAGAGCCCGACTGCGTTGGGCTTAAAGCGTGTCGAGTGGGCCCGCTGGGCAGTGCTCCAGCCCTGGACGGAGTCACTGGCCGAGCCGCAATACCCTCGTTTCCCCAAGTATCAATCCATGCGGCTGAACTCGTTGCGCGAGTTGCTTGAGAGCTGTCGCCAGAACACGCCTGAATGCAGCAAGGGCCTGGCTGCCGATCCCGATCTGATCGACCGCTGGCTGAGCAGCGAGAGCTTTCTGCTCGACCGCTATCTGGGCTTGCTGCAGCACTCGGCGCTGTACGAACCGCTGCCGTACGATATCCGCTTCAACTTTCCCGACTATCAAAGCGTGCTCGATGGACAGCGCCTGTTGCTGGGCAAGGCTTGGCAGCGAGCCAGGCAGGGAGAGGATGCTCAGGTAGCGCAACTGCTGGACGCGGATCTGCAATTCTGGCGAACCGCGCTGCTAGATGCGAATCTTCTGCTCACGAAGATGGTTGCCGTCGCCGCCATCAAGCAACATTCCTCTGGGCCAACCGGGCCCTGAAGCAGTTGCCAGCCGCACGGATCGAGTCGGCCATCCCTTCCCAATGGCATAAACCGCTGAGCGACCAGGAGCGCTCGATGTTGCGCGTGCTGTCCGGGGAACTTCAGTTTTCCAAGGGGCTGCTGCGGCTGATCAAGGCAGGGTACACGCCTTGGCCAACCGGCCTGGAGGACGACAGCCACCCCTTCATACAGAACAGCCTGAGCATTCTCGTTGCGCCCTTTATCCTGGAGCAAGCCTCCGCCAACCAGCAGGCCGATGCCCTGCTGGCGCTGCACCGGGCGTTTGCAGTTCCCTACGAGCGATTGCCCGGGGCCCTGCAGCAAGCGAGAGAGATCCACCAGGCTCATACGCCCGATCCGCACGACCTGGACTTTCTGCATAACCTGGGCACGAATCTCCTGTACCTGATGTCGGCCGATGACGGTTATCCGGAATACTTCATTCGAGTGAGCGACCTGGAAGGATTCAGGCAGGCCGCTCTGCTGATCGCCGAATTGCACGGCCAAGGCATCCCCGCGGAAGAGGCACCGGCTTATGTGAAACGTGCCGACCTGAAGAACCCCTACCTCCAGATGCCGTTCGAGTGGAACGCGGAGGACGAGGCGCTGACCTTTCCCAGCCCCGGCCGGGACGAGATCTACTCACTCGAATACTGAACGACAAAAAGGGCGCCCTCTGGCGCCCTTTGAACGACCGCTATGCCTCAGGCGGTGCGGAAGGTGTTGGTGCGCTCCGAGCCATTCTCGGCCACGCGGCCGGAGCCCACTCGATCAGCGCCGTCTGCAGCGATACGGTTTTGCAGGGTGCGTTCGGCACCGCCTTCAGCCAGTTGATCTGCACCCACGCGATCAGCGCCATCTTCGGCAACGCGATTCTGCAGGGTCCGCTCGGCGCCGTTTTCGGCCAGCTGACCGGCGCCTACGCGGTCGGAGCCGTCTTCGGCAACGCGGTTCTGCAAGGTCCTCTCGGTGCCGTTCTCGGCAACTCGGTTGGCTCCGACACGGTCGGCGCCGTCGGCGGCAAGTCGGTTCGGCAGGGTGCGTTCCGCTCCGCTGACCACCAGCGGCGCAGCGCTATTCTGGAAGCCAACGCTCAGCGCCTGGGTGGCGATGGCGGAGGCGGCGAAGCTGATGGACGCCAGGCCGGCGATAAACAGGGAAGTGGCGATGCGTGTGCTCATGGTGGTGTCCTCAAAGGGGGTGAAGGGGCTACGGAGCGAATACTGCGCCGCGCGCCTGAGCTTGAGAAACGCAACCGAGTGATAGCGATTATCGCCGCCGTCGATGGCAACCCCCCTGGCCATAGTTGAAAGGCAATAGCACCATAGCCATCGTCAACCATTGGGAGCCAGGTGGCTCTGTTAGCATGCAAGCCACCGTCAAAAGGAGCGCACCGCCATGGAACCGCTGAATACACGCCAACTACACGCCTATCTGGATCACCTTGCCTTGTCGCTGCCAGAGCAGGCCGATCGAGGCAACCTCGACCGACTGATCCACGCGCAGCTCAACCGCGTGCCGTTCGAGAATGTCGATGTATTGCTGGATCGCCCCATCCAGTTGGATGCCGATGCCGTGTTCGCCAAGGTCGTCGAGCGCGGTCGCGGTGGCTACTGCTTCGAGATCAACTCCCTGTTCGCCCGCCTGCTGCTGGCGTTGGACTATCGCGTCGACCTGCTGGTGGGTCGCGTGCGCTGGGGGTTGGCGGACGATGCGCCGATGACCATGCCATCGCACCTTCTGCTGCGGGTGCAGTTGCCGGACGGGCCGTACATCGTCGATATCGGTTTTGGCGGCCCAGCCCTGAGCCGCGCATTGCCGCTGGTGGGTCGAGACGGACTGGACGATTTCCCATTCCGCCTACAGCTACCAGCCGACGCCGAAGGCCACCACGCGCTGCAGCAGCGGGCAAGCGACGGCAACTGGGCGACGCTGTACCACTTCCACCTGCACAGCCAGCCGTGGATCGACTACGTCCCGCGCAATTGGTACACCTCCACCCATCCGGACAGCATTTTCCGCCGCATGCTGATGGCCGCGCGCAGCGATGGCGGCACCCGCCTGAGCCTGGGCAACGGCAGCCTGACCCGCCGCCATGCCGACGGCCGGATCGAGCAGGAGCAGATCACCTCCGCCGCCGAACTGGTGGAACGGCTGCGCGACGAATTCCACCTCAACCTCGATCCGCAGCGCGATGGCGAGCCGCTGCGCCGACGCCTGGAAGGCCTGCTCAGCGCCTGAAGCCCTGCCGCGTTCTCGCTGTCGCCTGGCGCCACACGCGTGGGCTCGGCGGGCTGTTGGTGATCGAATGCGACCGCCTGCTACCGACCCTGGGCCTGGTGAATAGCCAGGCCCGCGAGGTCGCCCGTTGGCGCACACCCGATCCGCTCAGCCCCGCCTGCCGCCAAACTTGAACCCGACCCTTGGAGCTGGCCCCCTCTTGCCGGCGAAAACCCTATACAATGCGCGGCTTTTTATACGAACGAAACGAGGAAAGCCCGTGAGCACCCTTCCGCCCTGCCCCCAATGCCACTCCGAGTACACCTATGAAGACGGCACCATGCTGGTCTGCCCGGAATGCGCCCACGAGTGGTCCGCATCGGCTACGGCAGACTCCGGTGGCGATAGCGACAAGGTGATCAAGGACTCGGTCGGCAACGTGCTGCAGGACGGCGATACCATCACCGTGATCAAGGACCTCAAGGTCAAGGGCTCGTCACTGGTGGTCAAGGTCGGCACCAAGGTGAAGAACATCCGTCTGGTGGACGGCGATCACGATATCGACTGCAAGATCGACGGCATCGGCGCGATGAAGCTGAAGTCCGAGTTCGTGCGCAAGGTTTAAAGCCAGCGCAGAAGCTTTTCTTCGGAATTCTGGGCCGACTCGGCGCAAAACCCGAGTACAGCGCCCAGGCTCGCCACCCCAAACGACACAGCCCGCATTGCGCGGGCTGTGTCGTTGCAGGCTGGAGAAATCAGTAATTGCGGTATTTCTGCAGGATCTTCTGCATCAGCGCCTCGTCGTCGCGCACGGCGGCGATGGCGTCCCAGATGGCCTGGCGCTGCACCTCGGTCATGCGGCCCTGGCTGGAGAAAGCGGCGTAGTAGGACTTGGACAGGTACGGCTGGCTATGCACCTTGATCTTGCCGCGAAAGGACGGGTGATCGGTCAGCAGCTCCGCGCTGGCGCGCATCATCACCGCCGAGCCGCCGCCGTCCATTGCCGTCATGCGCAGCAGCGTGGCCATGTCGCCGGCCGAGCTGTCATCCACCTTGACGCCGTCGCTCTCCAGGTTCTTGCCGACTGAATAGCCCTTGGGCACCAGCACCGGCTGCGGCAGGTCGCGCACGTTGCTGCCGTTGAACTGGAACGGGCTGTTCGCCGAGGTCACCACCACATAATCGACCTGGGCCATGCGGTAGGCGGAGGAACCACCGTTGGCGGCATCCGCCGGATAGCTGAGAAACGCGGCGCGCTCGGCCGAATAGGACGCGCCAGCCACCATGTCGATCTCACCCTTCTGCGCCAGCTCCAGGCAGCTGTTCCAGCTCATCGGCCGCACGGAAACCCGTGTACCCAGGCGTTTGCTGGCTTCCTTGAGAATGTCGACGAACAGTCCTTCCGGCTTGATCACCTCGATGAACAGGTAGGGGTGCCAGTAGCTGTTGTCGGAACAGGCTTCGATTCGCGGAATCTCGACTCCTTCGGCAAAGGCCGCAAGGGGCGCGCAGGACAACAGGCAGGCAGTCAGCAGGGTCTTGGGTGTCAGGCTAGAACGGAGCACAGCAGCCCTCCAATGGTCGTTTGATGGGATTCCAAGGCCTTGAACGCAAAAGGCCGAGCGAGGCGGCGAATAGTCGTCACTTTAGATCAAGATCGCAAACTCTTGAGTGAAGCGGTCGAGAATGTGCGGTTAAACAACATTGCCTGTCGCCTTTCGATCAATCGCGGTGACAAACGGCGCTCTGGCAAGCGGGGGGAAGCGGCAGCAGCCGCTTTTGGTGCAGGAAGGGGATGGGCGCGCACCCTGGCGGTGCGCGCAGGGCGTTCAGGCGGAACGGGGCAGCGGTGTCGCCATCAGCGTGTCGAGCAGCTTGAGCATGTGCCGACGGGTGATCACACCGATCACCTTGTGGTCGGCATCCACTACCGGGTAACTCTTGGGCTTGTCGCCGAGCATCTGCTGGGCCAGCACTAGCGGGTCCATGCCGGTAGTCACGCTGAGCACGTCGGTGCGCATGATGTCGCGCACCGTGGCCACGCGCTGGTTGTAGTAGGCCACCTGGATCGCCACCTGCAGGCATTCCTGCTCGGAAATCCAGCCCAGCAGGCGGCCGTGCACGTCGGTCACCGGGCCGCCGAGAATGCGGTGCAGCAGTAACTGCCTGGCCGCCTGAACCACAGGCATGTCGGGGTGGATGACGGCGAAGTCCTTGGTCATGTAATCGGCAATCGAGGCAGTGTTCATCGCGAAGCTCCCTGGGGCTAACGAGTCATGGGCGCCTGGCTCGGCACCAGGCACATGACCGATAGCAAGTTCCAGGCCCTTTTCATGAACAATGCGACGAATCGAGTCTTCTCACCGGCCCACTCCATGCTTTGCGTGCAGCAAACGCGAAGCGCAGAGCCATGCCTATCGGCAAGGCAGGACGATTGGGTGGGGCGATACGATGCGAGGGGCAGGCTCCGGACCTGCGGAACGAAGCCACCTTTATATTGCGCTGACGCTCTGGCCTCTCCCGGAACATCCTCCGAGGGCTCGCAGAGAGCCTCCGGCGGACGACCAACAAGAGGCGGAAACTCACTACTTCAGGGAAACCTGCTTGGCTTCGATGTTCAGCGCCGCGAGACGCTTGAGCAGCGCCGCGATGTTTTCCCGCGCGGAACCCTCGTTGGCCAGGCGCAGACGAGTGACCCCGACAAACGCATCGCCGACGGTGGCGGTGTACGGGGTAGTCAGCACCTCGCGGAACAGCTCCTTGCCGCTGGTGTTGTCGATCAGGCTGTACTCGACTTCGCTGGTCACCTTGAAGTCCATGCCGAACATCGGCTGATCGACGCGCAGCAGCTTGGCGCGCAGGGTGAACGGGGCGTTGCCGGCATTGTTGAGCAGGCCCGCCTTGGTCAGCGACTGAGACAGCGCAGCCTGGAACTCCGGACTGTCGATTTCGGAAGTCCACAGCGGGTTGGTCTTGTTGCCACCCTCCACGTCGCTGACCTGCACATTGTCTTTCAGAGCAGGGGAATAGGTTTGGCCTTGGGCTTGGGTGTCCGCCACAGTCATGCCCTCGATGCTGGCCTTGGAGGCGCAACCGGTGAGGAACAGAGCAAGCAGGGACAGGCAGATCAGGTGCCGCATGGGATACATCCTTTCGGTGATGGAGGGAGAGCCGGGTAAGCCCGGTTGCGCTGGCGGGACAGCGCGAATCCATCGCTGCGCCATCCCTGAGCGAGGCGGCATGTTAGTGGCGGAATAATGGCCACTCAAGCATCGCTTGGCTGGATGCCTGGCTCGTCGATCGTTCCTATGCTCCGCGTGGGAATGCAGCTTCAGACGCTCCGCGTCTGCGGCGGGGTTCCCACGCGGAGCGTGGGAACCATCATTTACGATCGGTGGGGAGTGAAGCTTCCCGGAGGGCCTCCACACGGAGCCGGGAACCATCGGACCATCAGCCGATGGCCGGCAGGAATTCGCCCTGCCCCTGGACTACATTCATCAGACCCCGAGTAAACATGGCCATGTGCCCAAGGCCGAGGAATGGTTCTGGTCATCCTTTCACCGATACGTGCACCAGGGGTTGTTGTCAGGGATTGGGCCGGAGGCGAAGAGCAGGAAAGGGATTATGGAGAACGCATCGGATCGCTTGATGGGTATCGCTTCGCTCAGCCTGAGCGACCCGCCCTATCCCACATACCAGCCCGCAATTCCGAGCCAGCCCCATCGCCCAGAGTTAACAGCCACATCCGTAGGTTGGGTTGAGCGCAGCGATACCCAACGGGCGGTGCGTTCGGTGGCGAATCTGGTTAACCCAACCTACGAGCTGATCAACCAAACCTGCAAACTCAGCGGCAAAAGATTCCGCAATGTTTGATAAGCCAACCCATAAATTAAAACTAGATTATTTAAGCTTGCCGACTTCCTCATAGCATAAACAAGGTTCCAATCAACATGTCAAAATACCAAACCCTATTAACCATCTTGGATCAAATTAGATACGAGTCCCCCAGAGAACTTACCAAATATAGACCAATTGAAGCAGATATAGAAAAAATCAATCAAGCGCGCTCAAGAGCACTGATACACCTCTATCTTAAGGTGAGCTTTGGATTATTGGGATTTCAAGAGAGGGAGAAACTAATCACAGACGGAGCCTATGACGGAGGAATTGACGCCTACTACATAAGTACCGAGACCAAAAAAATCTACTTCATACAAGCAAAATTTCGCACTAGCGAGAAAAACTTTGAAGAAAAGCAGATAACCTTACCCGAACTTTTGAGCATGGATGTCGATAGAATAACGGACGGAGAAAACTTTGATGAAGACGAAAACGACTATAACGGAAAAATAAAGCAACTACAGAGAGAAATGAATCAAATTGAGGATATCGGGCGATACACTTACGAAGTCATAGTCCTAGCAAACCTAAAAGGCATCAAGCAAAGCCAGCTCAAGAAGCTCACAAACGGTTTCCCAACACAGCTCTACGACCACGAAAAAGTATATAACAACCTTGTATTTCCGGTTGTAACGGGAACCTATTACAACAACAACCAATTATGTATCTCACTGAATCTAAAGAATAAGAATTCATCTGGATCAAGGATAAGCTATAGCGTTGAAACAGAATTCAAGGACTGTGACATCACGGTTGTCTTCGTTCCCACCGAAGAAATAGGGAGGATTCTATATCGATACAAAAACTCTATCTTAAAGTTCAATCCAAGGTGCTATTTGGAGCTACAGTCAAACTCCGTAAACAAAGAAATATACAAAACAATAAAAGATAGAAAAACAAATGAATTTGCGTTATTTAACAATGGCATCACCATGCTCTCCGATGAAACTCAGGTTAACGAAAAGATCGGACAAAAGGATAAGGCACAAATCGTTATAAAGAACCCACAAATCATTAATGGGGGCCAATCAGCCTACACCCTCAGCAGAATTTACGAGGAAGTAGATTTAAAAAGAGAATCCACCGAAGTCTTTGACAACAAAGAAGTCCTATTAAAAATCATAACATTTGGCGACACCGCCACAAGGGACGAAGCAGCGAAATTAAAATTAATAGAAGACATTTCAAAAGCCACCAACAAGCAGAGCGCAGTAAGCGACGCAGACCGCAGGTCAAACGACAGAATTCAAATAGAACTTCAAGAGAAAATTTTCAGAGAATATGGCTTCTACTATGAGAGAAAAAAAGGAGAATATGCAGACGGAATTCGAGATCGCTATATCAATCGATCCCTCATAGTAGACAGAGAAACGTTACTTCGACTCGCCATGACTTGCGACGGTCTTGCAGCACAAGCCCGCAGAACCAGCTCAAAGCGCTTATTTCAAGAAGAAAACTTTAGTAAATTCTTAAATGACTCCAATAGGTTTTTTGAGTATTTCTACGCCTATGTTTGCTATCAACACTTATTTGACATAGAGAGAGACTTGAGCCGCCATAAAGATGATCGCTTTGGCATGGCCGCATATGGTCAAGGTGTACGCTATGGAAAATTTGCAGTAGTCAGCGCCTGCGTTAAATTATTTCTCAGCGAGAGAAATAGCTACAAATCTGCTAACAAACATGTCACATCAATCCTGGCAAACTGGATAAGCTTCGAAAAGCACGCCATATCAAACCCACTGAACCATCTTTACTTTAGAGTCTACACTGAAGAGGAAACAGGGATTACTAAGCAGGAGCTAAACTATGAAGGATATTACAAGGGCAGAACACTAAACTCTGATCTTGAATTTTTCTTCAACATGAATAAATAGCAAAAGGCCAGTCTCCCGACTGGCCTTTCTGCACTACCACCCTACCCGCTTACCCACTACTCGGAAACGCAAACTGCGCCGCCTAGTGGCTGGCGCGCTGCGGCCAGCGTTGGGTGATGGCTTTGCGGCGAGTGTAGAAGCACCCGCTATCGACTCTCGATCTCATTGCGGCTGAAAGCGCTGAGTGCGGTTGGCGTATGGGTGAATACAGCACAACCCCAGCCGACTCAAAGCCCCTGCAACAAAACCAATATCGCCTGGGAGCGCTGGTTGGCCTGCGCCAGGATGGCGGTGGCGGCCTGTTGCAGGATCTGCCGGCGGACCAGTTCGGAGACTTCGGCGGCGTAGTCGGTATCCATGATGCGGCTGCGGGCCGCGGACAGGTTTTCGGAGATGTTGCCCAGGTTTTCGATGGTGTAGGCGAGCCGGTTCTGTATCGCGCCCAGCTCGGCGCGGGCGCTGTCCACCAGGCCGAGCGCGCCGTCGATGACGCCGATGGCGGCCTGGGCGCCCATGCTGGTCAGCAGGTCGATATCGCTGACCCGGCTCAGGCTGCTTGTCTTGGTGGCGGTGCTGCCGTCTATGGTCGCGGTGCTGGCCTGGGTGCGGAAGGCCTGGGTGCTGCTCAGGCGCACCACGCCGATGGCGCGCAGCGCCGAACCGTCGGTGAGGGTGGCCAGCGCAGCCGTCAGCTTTTCGTCACCATCGTAGTTGTAAGCCTGCGCATCGACGGTACCGGTGTCGTCCGAAAGCAGGTTTTCCAGGGCGATGTCGTCGCCGGCTTCGCTGGTCAGCCACAGTGCACCTTCCTCGACGCGCGCGCTGATGCCGGTGGCCACGGCATGGGCGTTGATGGCTTCGGCCATCAGGTCGAGGTTGCCGTCCTTGACGATGGCATGGATGCTCACCGCCTTGCTGTTGGCGCCGTACAGATCGAACGTGTAGGTGTCGTCTTCGCTGAAGTCCAGTCGCAGCACGGTGCGCGCATCGGCGGACACGCCGGTCATGTCGTAGCGCCGGTTGATGCTGCTGGCGACCGCCTTGGCCGAGCCCGCCACCGCGAAGGTCTGCGTGGTTCGCCCGTAGAGGCTCAGTTGTCCGGTCACCAGGTTGTCCGCGAGCGTGCCGTTCTGCGCCAGCAGCCCGCCCAACTGGTCGCTGCTTGCCGCGCCGGCATCGCCGTTGACCAGGTCGCGCGCGGCCACGCCCAGATCCTCGGCCCCGTAGCTGCCGAGGGAAACGGACAGGGTTTCGAGCGCGTTGGCGCCCACCTGCAGGGCGCGGGAGCCGAAGCTGCCGTCGAACAGCTTGCGCCCGGCGAAGCTGGTGGTTTCAGCGATGCGGCCAAGCTCCTGCTGGAGCTGCGCAACCTCCTGCTGCAGGGCGCTACGTTCGCTGCCCGCGTTGGAGCCGTTGGCGGCCTGCAGGGCGAGGTCGCGCATGCGTTGCAGGATACTGGTGGATTGCTGCAGGGCGCCCTCGGCGGTCTGCGCCAGGGAGATGCCGTCGTTGGCGTTGCGCATGGCCACTTTCATTCCGCTGATCTGGCTGCTCAGGCGATTGGCGATCTGCAGCCCGGCGGCATCGTCCTTGGCGCTGTTGATGCGGTAGCCGGTGGCCAGGCGCTGCATCGAGGTCTCCAACGCGCGCGCGTTCTCGTTCAGGCTGCGCTGAATGCCGAGCGAAGAGACATTGGTGAGCGTGAGCGCCATTACGGCATCCCTATTGGCGAACGCAGTTCCCTTGCCATACCGAAGCGACAGTCTGGCTTGTCCGGAGTTAACGGCAGCAAAAGGCCATACTTGAGCCGGCGAACGATATTCTCGCGTAGCGATGACAAGTAGGCGCCGGAAAACAAAAGGCCAGTCTCCCGACTGGCCTTTGCCTTACCGCCCTACCCGCTTAGCCGTTGCTGGGGAATGCAAACTGCGCCGCCTCATGGCTGGCGCGCTGTGGCCAGCGTTGGGTGATGGCTTTGCGGCGGGTGTAGAAGCGCACGCCGTCCGGGCCGTAGGCGTGCAGGTCGCCGAACAGGGAGCGCTTCCAGCCGCCGAAGCTGTGGTAGGCCACCGGCACGGGCAGGGGCACATTGACGCCGACCATGCCGACTTCGATCTCGTCGCAGAACAGCCGCGCCGCTTCGCCGTCGCGGGTGAAGATGCAGGTGCCGTTGCCGTATTCGTGGTCATTGATCAGTTGCATGGCCGCTTCCAGGCTGTCGACCCGCACGATGCACAGCACCGGGCCGAAGATTTCTTCCTGGTAGATGCGCATGTCCGGGGTCACCCGGTCGAACAGGGTGCCGCCGACGAAGTAGCCATCTTCATGGCCGGACACGCGGTAGCCGCGGCCGTCCACCACCAGCTCGGCACCGGCGGCCACGCCGTCGTCGATGTAGCCGACCACCTTGTCGCGGGCGGCGGCGGTGACCAGCGGGCCCATGTCCAGGCCACTGCAGGTGCCGGCGCCCACTTTCAGGCCCTTGATCTGCGGGACGATCTTCTCCACCAGGGCATCGGCGATCTGGTCGCCCACGCAGACGGCCACGGAGATGGCCATGCAGCGCTCGCCGCAGGAGCCGTAGGCCGCGCCCATCAGCGCGCTGACGGCGTTGTCCAGGTCGGCGTCGGGCATCAGCACGGCGTGGTTCTTGGCGCCGCCCAGGGCCTGCACGCGCTTACCGCGCTTGGCGCCCTCGGCATAGATGTACTCGGCGATGGGGGTGGAGCCGACGAAGCTGATGGCTTTGACCTCGGGCGCCTCGATCAGCGCGTCCACCGCTTCCTTGTCGCCGTTGACAACGTTGAGCACGCCCTTGGGCAGGCCGGCCTGGTGCAGCAGTTCGGCGATCAGCAGGGTGGAGCTGGGGTCGCGCTCGGAGGGCTTGAGGATGAAGCAGTTGCCGCAGGCGATGGCCAACGGGTACATCCACAGCGGCACCATGGCCGGGAAGTTGAACGGGGTGATGCCGGCCACCACGCCCAGCGGCTGGAAGTCGCTCCAGGCGTCGATGTTCGGGCCGACGTTGCGGCTATATTCGCCCTTGAGGATTTCCGGGGCGGCGCAGGCGTACTCGACGTTCTCGATGCCGCGCTTGAGTTCGCCGGCGGCGTCTTCGAGGGTCTTGCCGTGTTCCTGGCTGATCAGCTGGGCGATCTGCGCTTCGTTCTGTTCCAGCAGTTGCTTGAAGCGGTACAGCACCTGGGCGCGCTTGGCCGGCGGGGTGTTGCGCCAGGCCGGGAAGGCGGCCTTGGCGGAATCGATGGCCTGCTGGATGGTGGCGCGGTCGGCCAGGGCGACCTGGCTGTCGGACTGGCCAGTGGAGGGGTTGAACACGGCGGCACTGCGGCCGGTGCCTTGGACGCGTTCGCCGTGGATCAGGTGCGGGATGGTGGTCATGGGTGGCTCTCTGCTAAGCGTGTCTGTGTTCGTTGGCCTTCGCGGACGAAGGGGTTTTGGTGTTTGGCTTGGCGGTTGCGGGGGGTGGTGCATTCCCCCTCTCTCCTCGCGGGAGAGGGCTGGAGAGAGGGGCGAATCCGCAGGCGACACCGTGATCAGCCCGTACATATCAGGCGAATAAATTCGCCCCTACATCAATTCAGTCCGTTCAACACCTCGCCCACAGCGTTGAACAGGCGGTCGAGGTCGTCCGGCTTGGCGTTGAAGGTCGGGCCGAACTGCAGGGTGTCGCCGCCGAAGCGCACGTAGAAGCCGGCCTTCCACAGCGCCATGCCGGCTTCGAACGGTCGCACGATGGGGTCGCCGTCGCGCGGGGCGATCTGCAGGGCGCCGGCCAGACCGCAGTTGCGGATGTCGACCACGTGCTTGGCACCTTTGAGCCCGTGCAGCGCGGTTTCGAAATGCGGCGCCAGCTCGGCGGCCTGTTGCACCAGGCTTTCCTTCTGCAACAGCTCCAGCGCGGCAAGGCCGGCGGCGCAGGCTACCGGGTGCGCCGAGTAGGTGTAGCCGTGGGGGAATTCCACGGCGTACTCGGGGGTCGGCTGGTTCATGAAGGTCTGATAGATCTCCCGGCTGGCGATCACCGCGCCCATGGGGATGGCACCGTTGGTGATCTGCTTGGCGACGTTCATCAGGTCCGGCGTCACGCCGAAGTATTCCGCGCCGGTCATGCGACCCATGCGGCCGAAGCCGGTGATGACCTCGTCGAAGATCAGCAGGATGTTGTGCTGATCGCAGATTTCCCGCAGGCGTTGCAGGTAGCCCTTGGGCGGCACCAGCACGCCGGCGGAGCCGGCCATGGGCTCTACGATCACCGCGGCGATGTTGGAGGCGTCGTGCAGTTCGATCAGCTTGAGCAGCTCGTTGGCCAGCTCGACGCCGCCGGTCTCGGCCATGCCCCTGGTGAACGCCAGCCCCGGTTGCAGGGTATGCGGCAGGTGGTCGACGTCCATCAGTTGGCCGAAGGTCTTGCGGTTGCCGTTGATGCCACCGAGGCTGGTGCCGGCGATGTTCACCCCGTGGTAGCCACGGGCGCGGCCGATCAGCTTGGTCTTGCTGGCCTGGCCCTTGAGGCGCCAGTAGGCGCGGGCCATCTTCACCGCGGTGTCGGCGCACTCGGAACCGGAGTTGGTAAAGAACACGTGGTTCAGCTCGCCAGGCGTCAGCTCGGCGAGCTTCTCCGCCAACTGGAACGACAGCGGATGGCCGTACTGGAAGCCCGGCGAATAGTCGAGGGTGCCAAGCTGCCGGGCCACGGCTTCCTGGATTTCCTTGCGCGAATGACCGGCACCGCAGGTCCACAGGCCGGAGAGGCTGTCGTAGACCTTGCGGCCGTGCTCGTCGGTCAACCAGCTGCCTTCGGCAGCGACGATCAGCCGCGGGTCGCGCTGGAAGTTGCGGTTGGCGGAGAACGGCATCCAGTGGGCGTCCAGCTTGAGCTGGCTGCTCAGCGGCGGGGTGCTGGTTTGCGACATGTTCATGACAGCGGCTCCGGTAGGGGCGAAATCATTCGCCTGAATCAGGGGGCCCGCGGGCGAATGAATTCGCCCCTACAGGTTCTTGCGAGAAACAGTGCCACGGGCCTAAAGTCAGTGAAATTCAATTTTTTCGATCTTAAGTTTGCCGAGCACTAAACAATGAGCAGTCACCGTGCCGATCCCCTCGCCCAGGTCAGCGACTTCGATATCCGCCTGTTGCGCATCTTCCGCAGCGTGGTCGAATGCGGGGGCTTTTCCGCGGCGGAGAGCGTGCTGGGCATCGGCCGCTCGGCCATCAGCCAGCAGATGGGCGACCTGGAGCAGCGCCTGGGTTTGCGGCTGTGCCAGCGCGGCCGTGCCGGCTTCGCCCTGACCGAGGAAGGCCGCGAGGTGTACGACTCGACCTTGCGCGTGCTCGGTGCGCTGGAAAGCTTCCGCACCGAGGTGAACGGCCTGCACCGGCACCTGCGCGGCGAGCTGAACATCGGCCTCACCGATAACCTGGTGACCCTGCCGCACATGCGCATCACCCATGCGTTGGCGCGGTTGAAGGAACGCGGGCCGGACGTGCGCGTGCAGATCCGCATGGTCGCGCCGAACGAGGTCGAGCAAGGCGTGCTCGATGGCAGCCTGCACGTCGGCGTGGTACCGCAGGCCCATGGGCTGTCCGGGCTGGAGTACCAGCCGCTGTACGACGAGCGCTCGCTGCTTTACTGCGCGGTCGGCCACCCGCTGTTCTACGCCCTCGACGAGGACCTGGACGATGCCCGCCTGGACAGCCAGGACGCCATCGCCCCGACCTTTCGCCTGTCGGCGGAGATCCAGGCGCACTACCAGGCGCTGAACTGCACCGCCAGCGCCTCGGACCGCGAGGGCATGGCCTTCCTGATCCTCACCGGGCGCTACATCGGCTACCTGCCGGACCACTATGCCCATCAATGGGTGCAGGAAGGCCGCCTGCGCGCGTTGAAGCCGGCGACGCGCTATTACGACCTCAGCCTGGCCACGGTGACGCGCAAGGGCCGGCGGCCGCACCTGGTGCTGGAGAGTTTCCTGGAGGCGCTGGCCACCACCGGCTGAAGGCCGCCGGGTCAGCAAAATGTCGCTTTTGGCATCTTTTATGTCGCTTCTGCTTGTTTCGCGCTCCCCGCTGGGTTATCCAATGCATCGCCCCTCCTTATTAGCCAGTACCGGAAAGGCCCATGACCGCTGAGATGTCCCCGCAACAGGCCGGCAAACCCGCCGGCCGCATTCGCCAGAAGAACGAGGAAGCCATCCTCGCCGCCGCCGAAGAGGAGTTCGCCCGCCACGGTTTCAAGGGCACCAGCATGAACACCATCGCCCTGCGCGTGGGGCTGCCGAAGGCCAACCTGCACTATTACTTCAGCAGCAAGCTCGGCCTCTACGTGGAAGTGATGCGCAACATTCTCGACCTGTGGGACGACGCTTTCAGCAACCTGCAAGCCGACAGCGACCCCTCGACTGCGCTGGCCGGCTACATTCGCGCCAAGATGGAATTCTCCCGCCGCCAGCCGCTGGCCTCGAAGATCTTCGCCATGGAAGTGATCAGCGGCGGCGAGTGCCTGTCCGAGCACTTCAACCAGGACTACCGCGACTGGTTCCGTGGCCGCGCCGAGGTGTTCGAGGCGTGGATCGCCCAGGGCAGGATGGACCCGGTCGACCCGGTGCACCTGATCTTCCTGCTCTGGGGCAGCACCCAGCACTACGCCGATTTTTCCAGCCAGATCTGCCGCCTCACCGGCCGCAAGAAGCTGACCAGGGAAGACTTTGCGGTGGCCACCGACAACCTCATCCACATCATTCTCAAAGGCTGCGGTCTGAACCCGCCGACCAAGGTCTGATGGCCTTCACGCTGGTCGGACCTTGCGAGTACCGCGAGGAAATTCGCAAGAGCCGCTTTATCGCCCTGGCCGCCCCCGTCGATAGCGTGGAACAGGCCCAAGCCTTCATTCAGAGCGCCAGCGATTCCGGCGCCTCGCACAACTGCTGGGCCTGGAAGCTCGGCGGGCAGTACCGCTTCAGCGACGACGGCGAACCGGGCGGCACTGCGGGACGCCCGATCCTGGCGGCCATCGAGGGGCAGGACTGCGACCGCGTGGCGGTCCTGGTGATCCGCTGGTACGGCGGCATCCAGCTCGGCACCGGCGGCCTCGCCCGCGCCTACGGCGGCAGCGCGGCCAAGTGCCTGCAGGGCGGCGAGCGCATCGAACTGGTGCCACGCATTCGCTGCGCCTGCCACTGCGGCTTCGCCGAATTGCCATTGCTGAAGGCACGACTGGGTGATTTCGCGGCACAGGTGGAAACGGACATCTTCGATGCCCAAGGCGCCCACCTGATTCTTGCGGTGCCCGAGCAACACGTTTCCGAGCTGCAGCGGCTGCTGGCCGATATCAGCCGAGGCAGGAGCGAACTGCGCCGGTTACAGCCCAAAACTCCCCCGCACACCTCGTAGGTTGGCATTGAGCGAAGCCCAACGAGCGGTTCGCGGAATCGTCGTCAATGCCTTACCTGCGGCTTCAATCCGGACATGCGCGGCAGCAGCAACCGCTCGAACACCCTCGGGAAGAAGCGCGCCAGCACCCGCGCCCGCCAGTCGACGTTGGACAGCACCAGCAGCCGCCGGCGCTTGATGGCGCCCTGGTAGATGGCTTCCGCGACGTCCTGCGGCGAGGCGACCTTGCCCATCGCCAGCGGCGGCTGGTGGGCCACCGAGCCGTCGCCGACCAGGGCGTTCTTGCGCAGGTCGGTGGCGGTGAAGCCCGGGCATACCAGCATCACATGCACGCCGGAGCCCTTCAGCTCGTAGCGCAGGGTCTCGAACAGGCCATGCAGGGCATGCTTGCTGGCGTTGTAGGCGCTGCGATAGAGCAACGGCGTGAAGCCCGACAGCGAGCTGAGCACGATGATGTGCCCGCAGCGGGCGATCAGGCTGGGCATCGCCGCCTGGGTACAGTGCAACGCGCCGAAATAGTTGACCGCCATCACCCGCTGGAACACCGCCAGGTCGGTATCGACGAAACTGCTGCGATGGGTGATGCCGGCGTTGTTGACCAGCACGTCGATGCCACCGAAGCGGTCGATGGCCTGTTGCACGGCGCGCTGCACGGCCCCGGCATCGGAAACGTCGCAGCGCAGGCCAAGGGCTTCGACGTTGTGATGGTCCTCCAGGTGCTGCACCAGGCTGTCGAGCGCCGCCTGGTCCAGGTCGAGGATCACCAGCCTGGCCCCGGCCTGGGCCAGGCGCAGGGCCAGGGCACGGCCGATGCCGGCACAGCCGCCGGTGATCAGTACCACCTTGCGGTCGAACACCTTGTTGGCGAAAACCTTGCGATACATGCCGCTCCCCCGCCGTCGTCTCAGAGTCGTTGGTGGCTGCCGTCGCAACAGGGCGGCGTCGCGCTGTGCTTGCAGCCACAGAAGTAGAGGGTCTCGCCGCGCTCGGCATGGAGCTTCAGCGGCTCGATGCCGGTGCCCTTGTGTGAGCCGTCGCAGAACGGCTGGCGCGCGCTGCGCCCGCAGCGACACCAGAAGTAGTCGCGGCCGGCGACCACCTCGACGGCAAATGGACCGCGCTGGGCGATCACCGGTTCGGTCATGCTGGCGTCCTCCTTCGGGCTTTGGCGCGGCGGGCCCGTCGGGTATGCTCGCGCTTCCTCCAGCATAGTCCAGCCGAGCCGATGACCCTGCCCCGCGTCCTGCGTCCCATTCTTCTCACCCTGCTGATCCTGGCGCTGTTGCTGTTCGCGGTGGTCTACGGACTCACCTGGCACCCCGCCGATCGCGAGCCGGCACCGGTGGCCTGCGATGCCCGGGCGCCGACCCTGCAGCCCGGCCAGGCGCTCAAGGTGATGACCTGGAACCTGCAATACCTGGCCGGCAAGCGCTATGTGTTCTGGTACGACCTGGCCGACGGCAGCGGCAAGGACCTGCGCCCGACCGCCGAGGACCTGGCCTTTACCCTCGACGAAGTGGTGCGTGTGCTGCGCGACGAGCAGCCGGACATCGTGCTGCTGCAGGAATTGCACGACGGCGCCAAGGCCAGCGACTACCAGGACCAACTGGCGCTGCTGCAGGAGCGCCTGGCCGATCTCTACCCCTGCAGCAGCCAGGCGTTCTATTGGAAGGCCGCCTACGTGCCGCACCCGAAGATCAACGGCAGCGTCGGCATGAAGCTCGCCACCCTCAGCCGCTACCAGCTGCAGAGCGCCGAACGCCTGCAATTGCCGCTGATTCCCGCCGATCCCCTGAGCCGTCAGTTCAATCTCAAGCGCGCCCTGCTGGTGAGCTACCTGCCGCTGCGAGGCGGCGGTCGGGTGGCGGCGATCAACACCCACCTGGATGCCTTCGCCCAGGGCGACGACACCATGCAACGGCAGGTGGCGATGGTTTCCGGGCTGCTCGACACGCTGGAGCAGCAGGGCGACTACTGGCTGATCGGCGGCGACTTCAACCTGCTGCCGCCCGGCCAGTACGAGCGCCTGCCGCCCCGGCAGCGCAGCTGGTACGCCGCCGATAGCGAGCTGCGCGTGCTCTGGGACAAGTACCCGATGATCCCCTCTCCCGCCGAAGCCGGCGGCCGCGAGCGCGCCGCCTGGTATACCCACTTTCCCAACGACCCCGAGGTAGACGGCCCGGACCGCACCCTGGACTACCTGTTCCACAGCCGCCGGCTGGCTCGCCTCAGCGCCTCCGTGCGCCAGGCCGACACGCTGCGCATTTCCGATCACCTGCCGTTGATCGCGCGCTTCCTGCTGCCGGCCACCGAGCATGCGCAGCCGTAGCACTGGACAACAGCGCTGCGCCTTGCGCATGCTGGCCGTCATCGATTTGTCATGACGAAATGGCCCTAGAGCCACAGCGGTATCAATGCGACGTATCTTCTGCCTTTTGCTCGGCGCCGCGCTTGCTTGCGGCACGGGCGTTTCCCGAGCGGACCCACCGGTGGTCAAGGTGGGCTTCTACGAGTTCCCGCCGTTTTCCTACAGTGACGAGCAGGGCCGCCCGCAAGGCGCGATCCTACAGTTGACCGCACGCCTGCTGCGCCATGCCGGGCACCGTGTCGAGTTCCGTGCACTGCCCAGTGCCCGCCTGTATGCCGGCCTGCGGGACGGCACCGTGCATATCTGGCCGGGCGCGCCGGGCAAGCCGGAACTGGCCGGGCACACCTGGGAAGCGCGCACTCGCCTCGGCAAGATCGACCTCAACCTCTACTACCGGCCCGACACCGCGCAGCCGAAGATCCCCGAGGGCCTGGCCGGGCGCGGCATCATCCTGATCAGCGGCTACAGCTACTGGAAGCCGATCACAGACTTCCTCGACGACCCGCGCCTGAACCTGCAGTTGCACCGCACCAGTACCCACATCGCGGCGCTGGAAATGCTGCAGCGCCATCGCGGCGACTTCCTGCTCGACTACCACGAGCCGGTGGAACAGGCCCGCGAGCACCTGAACATGGAAGCCATGCCCTCCCTCACCCTGCACAGCCTGCCGCTGCAACTCATCGTCTCCCGGCACATCGCCAACGGCGAAGCGCTGCGCGACGAGCTGGACCAGGCCTACGAGGAACTGCAGGCAGCGGGGGAAGATCTACGCTTACCCTGAACGTCGCGTGCGGCAGCTGGCTTGCAGCCACCGCCGCCCGACCTGTCACCGACCAAAACAAGACGGCACCAGCCGCGGTAATCGATGCGAAAGTCCCTCTGTGTGTTTCTCTGCGCCACGTTCACCTGTGCCGGCGCCCTCGCCGTCGATGCACCGGCCGGCGACGCGCCGCTGGTGAACGTCGGCTACTACGAATTTCCGCCCTACTCCTACAGCGACGCACAAGGCGAGCCGCACGGCGCCGTGCTCGACCTGACCCGCCGCCTGCTGCACCGGGCCGGCTACCGCGCGCAATTTCGCGGCCTGCCGGGTGCGCGACTGTATGCCGGCCTGCGCGACGGCAGCGTGCACCTGTGGCCGGGAGCACCGGGCAAGGCGGAGCTGGAAGGCCAGGTGCTGGAAAGCCGCAGCGTGCTCGGCGAGTTCGACCTGGCGCTGTACTACCGCGACGGCATGCCCACGCCGACGCTGCCGGACGACCTGGCCGGACGCGACATCATCCTGATCAGCGGCTACACCTACTGGAAGCCCTACAGCGACTGGCTGCAAGACCCGTCACTGGGCCTGCGCCCGCACCGCACCAGCAGCCACGTCTCGGCCCTGGAGATGTTGCAGCGCAAGCGCGGCGACTTTGTGCTCGATTACTACACCCCGGTGGAACAGGCCCGCGAGCAGCAAGGCATGGCACCGCTGCCGCACCTGATCCTGCAACGGCTGACCTCGAAGCTGATCGTCTCCAAGCGCGCGCCCGCCGCCGAAGCCCTGCGCGACGCGCTCGACCGCGCCTATCAGGAGCTGCTCGATGAAGGCGAGGACCTGAACCTCCAATAAGCGCGCCGTGCATCCATCGCAAGCCAACCAACTCCGCCGGGGCGCTGCGCGCCCGTGGCCTCGGTCCACCCAACACGATCCGGTGCGAACGTAGGTTGTGGTTAAGGAGCGCAGCGACGAAGCCCAACGGGAACAGTACGGCGCTCCTCGTTGGGCTTCGCTCAACGCCAACCTGCGGGCCAGCCCCGCGCCCTCACTTGCGCGGCTTGGCCCGTGCGGTGGGTTCGGCGATCAGCGGGTCGTCCGGCCAGTAGTGCTTGGGATAGCGGCCCTTCAAGTCCTTCTTCACCTCGGCGTAGGTATTGGCCCAGAAGCTCGCCAGGTCCTGGGTGACCTGTACCGGGCGGCGCGCCGGGGAGAGCAGGTGCAGCTTGACGATCTGCCGGCCGCCAGCGATGCGCGGGGTGGCGGCCAAGCCGAACAACTCCTGCAGACGCACCGCCAGCACCGGCGGCTCTTCGCTGTAGTCCAGCCCGATGCGCGAGCCGGACGGCACCGCCAGGGCCTTCGGTGCCAACTCGTCTAGGCGTTGCGGCAGCGGCCAGGGCAGCAGGCCCTGGAGGATGCCGCCGAGATCGAGAGCGGCGAAGTGGCTGAGGCGACTGACCTTGCCAAGGAATGGCGCCAGCCACTCTTCCAGGCCGGCGAGCAGCGCCGCGTCGGAAACGTCCGGCCACTCGCTTTCACCCTTTTCGGCCAGATCGAGCCGACGCAGCAGCGCCACCCGCGCCTGCCACTGGCGCAGCTCAGGTGTCCACGGCAGCAGCTCCAGCCCCTTGCGCCGCACCAGCCCGACCAGTGCCCGGCAGCGGGCCTGTTCGTCGAGCCCTGGCAGCGGCTCGCGGCTCAGCACCAGTTCGCCGACCTTGCGCTGGCGCTCGGCGCGCAGCAAACCTTCGCGCTCGTCCCACTCCAGCTCCTCGCGCTGGCTGACCTGTTCGGCCAGCACCGAATCGAACAGCGCCGGATCGAGGTCGGCCGCCAGGTAGATGCGCTCCTCGCGCTGGCCCTGGCGACTGCCGAGGTCGGCGATCACCAGCCATTCATGCTTCATCAGCGCATCCGGTTCGCCGAACTGTGCCGCGCGGCCGTTGGCCAGGCGGTATTCGCCGCCGCCGGCACGGCGCTGGCGGGCGACCCGGTCGGGATAGGCGAACGCCAGCAGCGCGCCCAGCCAGCGCGGGTGATCGGGGTCGGGCACCGGCTCGGTGGCAGCACCGCGCAGGTAGCCACGGTACTGCCTGGCGAGCTGCCGGGCCCGCTGCACGCCACCCTGGGCGCCGCGCGCGGCCTTCTGCTCGCCACCGATCAACGCCAGGCGGCTATGCAGGTCGGCTCCGGCGCCACGCAGGATATCGCGCTCGCCGAGCAGTGCAGCCAGGTCGCAGGCGAGCGCAGCAAGGCCGAGGGCCTGGCCGCGCAGCAGCAGGTGGGCAATGCGCGGGTGGGCCGGCAACTCGGCCATGGCCTGGCCATGGGCGGTCAGCCGGCCCTGCTCATCGAGGGCACCGAGGCGGACCAGCAGGTCGCGGGCCTGGGCATAGGCGGCGGCAGGCGGCGGATCGAGCCAGGCCAGCTCGGCCGGGGTCACGCCCCAGCGCGCCAGTTGCAGCGCCAGCCCGGCCAGGTCGGCCTGGAGGATTTCCGCGCTGCCGTAGGCCGCCAGTTGGTCATGCTGGGCTTGCGACCACAGTCGGTAGCAGACCCCCGGTTCCAGGCGCCCGGCCCGGCCGGCGCGCTGGGTGGCGCTGGCGCGGGAGATGCGCTGGGTGTCCAGGCGGGTCATGGCGCTGCCGGGGTCGAAGCGCGGTACCCGCGCCAGGCCGGCGTCGATGACCACCCGCACGCCGTCGATGGTCAGGCTGGTTTCGGCGATGTTGGTAGCGAGCACCACCTTTCGCGTACCGGCCGGCGCCGGCTCGATGGCCCTGCGCTGGGCGGCCAGGTCCAGCTCGCCATGCAGCGGGCAGAGCAGCACATCGCCGCGCCCCTCGAGCGCCTCGGCCAACTGCTCGTGGACCCGGCGGATCTCGCCCTGCCCCGGCAGGAACACCAGCAGGCTGCCCGGCTCGTCCGCCAGCGCCTGGAGCACCGTCTGCGCGACCCGGCCGTCGATGAACTCGCCGGGCTGGAACGGCCGCCCCCAGCGCGTCTCCACCGGATACATGCGCCCTTCGCTGCGCACCACCGGCGCGTCGTCGAGCAACGCCGACAGCCGCTCGCCCTCCAGCGTCGCCGACATCAGCAGCACCTTCAGCGGGCTGTCCTCGCGGAACATCGCCCGCCCGTTGAGGCTCAGCGCCAGGGCTAGATCGGCGTCAAGGCTGCGCTCGTGGAATTCGTCGAAGATCACCAGGCCGACGCCCTCCAGCGCCGGGTCATCCTGCAGGCGACGGGCGAGAATGCCCTCGGTGACCACTTCGATGCGCGTGCGCGGGCCGACCTTGCTGTCCAGGCGGATGCGATAGCCGACGGTCTCGCCGACCCGCTGGCCGAGTTCCTCGGCCAGGCGCTCGGCGGCGGCACGGGCGGCCAGCCGGCGTGGTTCGAGCATGATGATGGTCTGCCCGGCCAGCCAGGGCTCGTCGAGCAGTGCCAGGGGCACCCGGGTGGTCTTGCCGGCACCGGGCGGCGCCTCCAGCACGGCTTCGTGGCGGGCGGCCAGGGCCTGGCGCAGGGCGGGCAGAACGGCATCGATGGGAAGAGGAGTCATGCGATCTCGGCGTGGCACGGTGGTCTGGCGAGGTGGCCGGCGATTATAGCGGGCGAACGGCCCGCCCTCGGCCGAAGTCTGAATTGCAAGGCGCAGCGGTTTTGCCACAAGCGCCTTGATATAGTTGCGCCCATTTCCAACTGGAGGTGCTCCATGCGCACGCAATCCCGCGTTATCGGCGGCGTTCTCACCGTCACCCTGCTCACTCAACTGGCCGCCTGCGGCACGCTGTTCTTCCCCGACCGCCGCGGACAGATCGAAGGCCAAGTCGACCCGGTGGTGGTCGGCCTGGATGCCATCGGCATTCTCTTCTATGTGATTCCCGGGCTGATCGCCTTCGGCATCGATTTCGCCACCGGCGCCATCTACCTGCCGGACAACAAATATTCGGTCGCGCCGGAGACGCTGCGCGAGGCCATCGGCAGCGACGGCCAGGTGGACAATCGCAAGCTGAAGGCAATCATCGAGCGCGAGACCGGCCAAAGCCTGCCGCTGGACGATCCGCGTCTGATCCGCCACCAGGGCAGTGTCGAGCAGCTTGCCGCCTACGGCCTGCGGCCGGCCGCCTGATGAGCCGGCAGTTCGCGCAGCATCTGGAGCGCCTGCTGGACTACCACGGCTGGGCCTACGCCCGACTGCTGGAAAACCTGCAGGTGCTGGACGACGACCGGTACCGCGCGCCCTGCGGGCTGTTCTTCGGCAGCCTGCACGGCACCCTCAACCACCTGGCGGTCGCCGACCGCATCTGGCTGGCACGCCTGCGCGGCGAGCCGCAGCCGTTCGAGCGGCTGGATGCCGAAGCGGCCGCCGATCGCGCGGCGCTGGGTGCCTACCTCGCCGAAGGCGTGGCCGCCTGGCGCGCGCTGCTGGGCGAACACGACGACGCCAGCCTGGCCGGCGACCTGCACTACCGCAACCTGCGCGGCGATGCGTTCCGCAAGCCGCGGGGCGACCTGGTCCTGCATCTGGTCAACCACGGCACCCACCACCGTGGCCAGATCAGCGCCGCGCTGACGGCCATGGGCCTGCCGGCACCTGTGCTGGATTACCTGTACTTCCTGCCATGATCTCGGCCCAGGAGCAGGCCCGGCTGCTACGCCTGGCCAGCCGCGCATCACTGGCGGTGGCGCTGCTGCTGGTCGCCGCCAAGTCCGCGGCCTGGTGGCTAAGCGGCTCGGTCAGCCTGCTCGCCGGCCTGACCGACTCGCTGCTCGACAGCGCCGCCTCGCTGATCAACCTGTTGGCGATCCACTACGCGCTGCGCCCGGCGGACGACGACCACCGCTACGGCCACGGCAAGGCCGAAGCGCTGGCCGGCCTCGGCCAGGCGGTGTTCATCAGCATCAGTGCGTTGCTGGTCGGCGCCCAGGGCGTGAACCGCCTGCTGCACCCGCAACCGCTGGGCGCGCAGGCTGTCGGCATCGCGGTGATCCTGCTGTCCCTGGTGCTGACCGTCGCCCTGCTGATCCTCCAGCGCCGCGTGGTGCGCCGGACCGGCTCGACGGCCATCCTCGCCGACTCGCTGCATTACCGCTCGGACCTGCTGCTCAACGCCAGCATCCTGCTCGCCCTGGTGCTGGCCAGCTATGGCTGGGAGCGCCTGGATGCGCTGTTCGGCATCGCCATCGCCTTCTACATCCTCTGGAGCGCACTCTCCATCATGCGCCAGTCCGGCGCGGTGCTGATGGACCAGGAACTGCCCGCCGAAGTCAGCCAGCGCATGCACGCGCTGGCCTGCGGGGTACCGGGCGTGCTCGGCGCCCATGACCTGCGCACACGCATCTCCGGGACTCGCTGGTTCGTGCAGTTGCACCTGGAGCTGCCGGACGAACTGCCGTTGGTGCAGGCCCACGCGCTTTGCGACCAGGCGGAGGCGGCGATCCGCCGGGAATTCCCGCGCACCGAGGTCCTGGTGCATGCCGATCCCGCCAGCGTGGTGGCGCAGGGCAAACCCTGACGGCCGCCCAAGAAAAAAGGGAGGCTCGCGCCTCCCCTCGGGAAAATGTCCGCTATTGGCGCTTGTGCCGCCGCTTTCTTTCGCTCGCCTGGTTGGGCGGGCGTGCCCGGGGGCCGTGGCGCTCCGGTAAGAGCGGCGGCGCCGCCGCGCCTGATTGGGCGGGGCGGGTGGACTGCTGTCCGGGCCATGAAACTGAGGGAAAGCTTATCTCGCACACCGCGACCAATGATTGCTAAAGTTGCCAGCATGAGATCGAATTGCGCAATAAAAATCCAATTTTCGATCAATTCACGCAACTCATAGAGAAGATAACACCGACATGGACAAACTGGACCGCTACGACCTGCGCATTCTCAGCGAGCTGCAGCACGACGCGCGCATTTCCAACCAGGAACTGGCCGAGCGCATCGGCCTGTCGCCCTCGCCCTGCTCACGGCGGGTCAAGCAGCTAGAGGACGACGGCTACATCGTGCGCCAGGTGGCGCTGCTGGATCGCAAGAAGCTCGGCCTGACCCTGACCGCCTACGTGCTGATCGGCATGGATCGGCATACCCCGGAACGCTTCGAGCGCTTCGAGACGGCCATCCGGCAATGCCCGGAAGTGCTCGAGTGCAGCCTGGTCACCGGCATGGAAGCGGACTACCAGTTGAAGGTGGTGGTGCCGGACATGGACCACTACCAGAAATTCCTGCTCGGCCAGCTGACCCGCATCGAGGGTGTCTCCAGCGTGCGTTCCAGCTTCGTGCTCAACCAGGTACTGGCCAGCACCGAGTTGCCGCTGCAACACCTGCGCGACTGATCGTCGCACGGCTGCTCGCTCGTCGCTCTCGGCCACCCCGGGTATAATCGCCGCCGCTTTGCTGTGGCCCCTTCGCGTGAACCCGACCATCCTCGTCCGCTGTCATAGCAATTATCCGTGCCAATCGATTCAGTAGTGGAGGCAGCGATGGACCCCGAAGTGTTCGAAGAGTGGATGATGACCGGCTTGATCGGCGCGCTGGTGCTGTTCATGGCATTCATCGTCTGGGACCTGGCGAAGAAGTCCAAGGCCGGCCGTTTCGGCACCTTCATCCTGTTCCTCGCCCTTGGCCTCGGCGTGCTCGGCTTCGTCATCAAGACCCTGGTGATCGGCGGCCTGGAAGGCATGTAGGTCGGCAGGCGACACATTCTCCTTGCCGCTGGCGGCGCCTTGGGTTTGCATAGGGCTTCTCGCTTCAGGAGATCCGCCATGCGTGCCCGCCTGCTGTTGCTGCCCCTGTTTCTGCTCCTGGCGGCCTGCCAGACCGCAAGGGTCGACCGCGACTACGACCAGAACCGCGACTTCGCCGCCTATCGCAGCTGGAGCTGGAAAGAACCGGCACTGCGCTACCAGCCGGAAGACCCGCGCAGGCAGAGCGACCTCACCGAGCAACGGGTGCGCGAAGCGGTCGCCGAGCAGCTCGACCAGCGCGGCCTGCGCCCGGCACCCGCGGGCAACGGTGGCGACCTCCTGGTGCAGGCCTGGATGATCGTCGACCAGCGCCAGGACCAGGTCAGCATCAACCATGGCGGCATGTGGGGCGGCCCCTGGGGAGGCTACTGGTGGGGCGGCCCGTCCTACGTGGAAACCCGCACGCTGGACTACCAGGTCGGCACCTTGCAGATCGACCTGTACGATGCCGGGGACGGCAAGCTGGTCTGGCGCGGCAGCACCGAGCACATCCTGCGCGACAGCGCACAGACACCGGACGAACGCATGGCCGCCATCCGCCAGATGGTCGCCAGAGTGCTCGCGCACTACCCACCGCATTAGGAACCCCGATGGACCTCAGTACCCCGGCCCTCGGCCACCGCCCCGCCGTAGCCGCCGACCTGGCGGACATCGCCAGCTTCCCGCAGAGCGCCGACGAGCTGTTCTTCTGCTATCCCAAGGCCGACTGGCCGCTGAGCGTCGGCCAACTGGCCGCCGCCATCGCCGAGCGCCGCGACAGCACCGTCGCCCTGCTCGGTGGGCGCGTCGCCGGCTTCGCCAACTTCTACCAGTGGCACCACGGCGAATCGTGCGCGCTCGGCAACCTGATGGTGGCGCCCTGGGCCCGCGGCCAGGGCGTCGCCGGCTACCTGATCGGCGTGATGGAGCAATTGGCCCGCGAGCACTTCAAGGCCAAGGCCATGCACGTCTCCTGCTTCAACGCCAACGCCGCCGGCTTGCTGCTCTACCAGCGACTGAACTATCGCCCCAGCGGCATCGTCGAACGCCACGATACCCAGGGCCGGCGCGTGGCCCTGATCCAACTGCAGAAAGACCTGCAACAGAGCTGACGCGGAGGCTCCGTTGAACGATGCCCACCCGCGGCCACCTATGCTGGACGGCCGTTTCCCACAGCCCCCGATCCATATCGCCGAAGCCGATCCGGATTGGCCGCTGCGTTATCGCGAGGAAGCCGCGGCGATCCACGCGCAGCTCGTCGACCATGGCATCCACGGCGTACGCCTGGAGCACTTCGGCAGCACCGCGGTGGCGGGCTTGGCCGCCAAGCCGATCATCGACATCCTGCTGCTACCGCCGCCGGACTGCGACTGGCAGCGCCTGGCGGCACCGCTGGAAGCCCTCGGCTATCGGCTGGAGCGGAGCAACGCCGAGCCGCCGCGACTGTTCTTCGTCAAGCAGCCTGGCGGCCAAGGCGAGCACAGCCATCACCTGCATGTGCTGACCCTGGGCGAGGCCGACCTGCACCTGCGCTTTCGCGATCATCTGCGGCGCTTTCCGGAAGATGCCGCCGCCTATGCCGCGCTCAAGCGCAACCTGGCAAACCGCCACGGCAGCGACCGCGACGCCTACACCCGCGGCAAGGACGCGTTCATAGCCGCCCTGCTCGGCCAGGAAAGCGCCCAGCCGCAGACGCCGGAAGGCTAGGCCAGGTATTCGACCCAATGCGCCTCGGTCGGCAACGGCACCTCCCACTTGAACAACATGCGCCGCAGATCCGCGTTGCGCAGCGAGCTGTCCCGCCGGTTGTTGCGCCGATACAGCTCCGCCTCGGGCCGCTCCAGGTAAACCAGACGCACGCGGGCCTGGTAGGCATAGAGCAGGTCGAGGGTTTTCGCGCGCATCTGGGCCGACAGGTGCGTGGAGTTCCAGACGAAGGGCTGGCGCGTCCGCAGTAGCGCCTTCGCCCGGTCGATGGCGAAATGCGCCGCGGCACCTTCGTTCTCGCCATGGCGCAATCCCAGGGCCTCCCGCGCATCGTCGAACGACACCACCGGCCACTCCGGACAATGGCGGGCAACCCAGGTGTTCTTGCCGCTCGCCGGCAGGCCCGCCAGCATGATCACCTCGGAGCCCTCCGGCTCGTGCAGGGCGTAGTCCGGATGCACCCGCGCGCCGCGAAAGTACTGCACCCGGGTGTAGTCGTCGGCGAACGCGCGCGGCCCATGAAGGCAACCCTCTTCCGCCGCCAGCTCGCGGAACAGTTCGATCTCCGCCAGCACGTCGGCCTTGCCCCGGTAGTCGCGCCCCTGCATGTCCGCCTCCGCCACGCTGCACAGCATCCACAGCGGTAACTCCCAGGACAGCTTGTGCAGGATGAATTCCGCCGACTGCCCGTTGCGAGTACCGCTCAGGGCGAAGAACGGCACCTGGTGCACAGCGATGATGCGGCAGATCGCTTCGCGCAGCGCGAACGGCACCCCGGCGCGCCAGAGCAGCAGGCGGGCGTCCACCGCGCCGCGCCGGGAATGGCCCGGCTGGCCGATACGGCCGCTATCGGGATCGATCACCGTGGTGTCCGGCTTGGCGATGTCGTGCAGCAGCGCGGCCATGAACAGCACGAAGCGCTGCTCCTCGCTGGCGCTGGCGTAGTCGCGCTGGGCCAGCAGGGCGTCCACCACCATGCCGGTGTGGGTCCAGACATCGCCTTCGGCGTGATAGAGCGGGTCCTGCGGGGTTTGCGCCAGGCGGCCGAGCGTCGGCAATGCCGCCAGCCAGGCCTGCCGGTCGAGCGTGCCGCCGGGGGCGGCGACCAATGTTTTCAGCTGTGAATAATCCATATCGATCTACTCCGTATTGGGGCCCGGCCAGCCGAGCGCCAGGGTCGGCGCGTACAGGTCGGCGCCCGCGGCAAGCTGGTTGGGGATGAACGGCTGGTCCGCGTGGTGCTGCCCGGCCTCTTCGATGGCCTGGATGAAGTCCCGGCGCACCCACTTCAGGCGCCCCAGGGTATGCGCCGGGTCTTCCAGCTTCAGGTACAGGCCCTCCATGCGCCGCGAACGATCGCACTGGCGCCAGGCACGCTCCAGGTCCAGCCCCTCGCGCCGTACCACCTGTTCGAAACGCTGCTGCCAGTGCGCGGACTTGCCCAGCGAGTCGCCGACCAGCGCCAGCAGCTCCGCCAGGCTGGCCGGGGCCGGACCGCAATGCAGCACCGGCACCGACAGCACCGGGCCGCCCTGCAGCAACGCGTGGCGCGCCGGGGTGGACAGAAAGCAGTCCTGGCGGCGATCCCAGATATCGAACTCGCAGAAGTAGTGCGGCAACTGGTCGTAGAACACCGAGTGCTTCTTGTGCAGCCATTCGCCGTAGAGCACGTAGCGGTCTTCCAGGCGTTCCAGCAACCAGTGCTCGTGGGCCACCGCCCACTGCTTGAACAGGTTGAACTGGCGCTCGCGGCCGCCGCCGGTGAGGTAATGGCCGCGGGACTGCAGCAGCAGCTCGCCCGCTGGCGAAAAACTGACGGCGGCATTGGCACCGTCGAGTTTCTCCTCGACCACCAGCCAGCGGCCGATCAGCTCGCGATACGGGACCTGGCCGGCATCGCTATCGCCGGTCTGTAGACGGGAGCCCTGCAGGTGCGGGGTGCGTGGGTATTTGAGCAGCTCGATGCTCTGCGCATAGGCGCGAAAATCCATGTTCATGGGTCTTCTCCGTAACGATCAGGAAAAAACCGACGACAGGACTGGGCAAGCGGGATGCGTGTGCTCCGCGCGGGCGCGGGCAGCCATCAGGCAAGATGGACCGTCGTCGGTATCAGGCGAGTTGGCTGAGGCGGGGCACGTCGTTCACCACTGGAGCAGGAGGTGGAAAAAGGGGCGGCAATTGAACGGCAGAAGCGCCGCCCGGTCAAGCCGTCGCCCTTGAAAAAAGCCGACCAGCGACCCCTTCCCCTGTGGCAGCGGATATCTATACTGCGCAGCGCCATAGCAGCAGCCCCGGAGGCGATAGGTCATCCTGTGAAAACATTTCGTTCGCGACCGGGCCTGCTGGCTCTTTGCACGGGGCTGATTCTCGCCCTCGGCCTGGCCACCGCCGACGCGGCCAAGACGGCAGCGCCGGCCAAGCTGGAACTGGCTTCCGGCAGCGCCCTGGTGGTCGACCTGCAGAACGGTGCCGAGCTGTTCGCCCAGAACCCCGACCGCGTGGTGCCGATCGCCTCGCTGACCAAGCTGATGACCGCCGTGGTGACGCTGGACGGCAAGCAATCGCTGGATGAGCAGCTGGCGGTGTTCAACCACGCGGACCCCGCGCTGCGCACCGTGTTTTCGCGGGTCCGCGTCGGCAGCCAATTGAGCCGGCGCGGACTGCTGCAACTGACGCTGATGGCCTCGGAAAACCGCGCGGCGGCGACCCTGGCCCATCACTACCCCGGCGGAACCGCTGCTTTCGTCAAGGCGATGAACGCCAAGGCCAAGGCGCTGGGCATGCACCACAGCCACTTCGTCGAGCCCTCCGGCCTGGACAGCGGCAACGTGTCCACCGCGCGCGACCTGCTGCTGTTGCTGAAGGCTGCCCAGCGCTACCCGCAGATCCTCGCGGCAAGCACCACCGCCCAGCAAAGCGTGGCCTTCAGCCATCCCCACTACAGCCTCGGCTTCTTCAACACCAATCCGTTGGTGCGCAACGGCAACTGGCAGATTCGCCTGAGCAAGACCGGTTTCCACAACGAGGCCGGCCGCTGCCTGGTGATGCTGACCACGATGGCCAATCGTCCGGTGGCCGTGGTGCTGCTCGACGCCTTCGGCAAGTACACCCACGTCGCCGACGCCAACCGCCTGCGCCGCTGGCTGGAAACCGGCGCGGTGACACCGGTGCCGGTGGCGGCCCGCAACTACCGGCGGCAGAAGGACCTGCAGCTCAAGCAGGCCCAGGCGGCGCAGTGACGCCCAACCATCTGCGCAACAGCTCACACTTGGCGGGCAGAATGCCACCCTTGCCCGGCCGGGCCCGGTATCCTGCCCGCCTGGTAGCCAGGAGCCCATCGCATGGAAGTCAAGTCCACCCCCGCTGAACACACTCACTCCGCCCTGCCCTTTTCCGCCTGGCTGCCGTTCGGCCTGGGCGCCGCCTATGGGTTGCTGGTCCGCCTGGTGTTCTTCCTTCTGGCGCTGACGCCCTTCAAGGACGACTTCAGCGTCATGGGCGCCGCCTTTCTCCTCGGCACTCCGTTCGCCATCGGCGCCATCACCGTGTACCTCGCGGAGCGCCAGGCCAGGCGCAGCTGGATGTACTACGCCTTCGCCCCGTGGCTGTCCGTCGTGCTGTGTACCGCGGGCGCCGGCGTGGCATTACTGGAGGGCATGATCTGCATGGTCATGGCGCTGCCCCTGTTCATGGCCATCGGCTCGCTGGGCGGCCTGGTGATGGGCGCGATCTGCCGCCAGCGCAACCGGCCGCTACGCACCCTGCAGAGCATTTCCCTGCTACCGCTGTTGCTGGTCCTGGGCGAAGGCCTGGTTCCGGCCAACGATGGCATCACCCGGCTGGAGCGCAGCGTGTTCATCGATGCGCCGCCGGCGCAGGTCTGGCCGCTAATCCTCAATCCCAGCGACATGCACCTCGAGGAGGTCAAGCACGGCCTTGCCTACCGCATCGGCCTGCCCCACCCGGTACAGGCCCGCACCCTGGACGAGCGCGTGGGCGGCGTGCGCCGCTCCACCTGGGCCCGCGGCGTGACCTTCGACGAGCGCATCACCGCCTGGGAGCCCCAGCGGCGGATCGCCTGGACCTACGAGTTCCGCCCCGACTCCTTCCCGCCCGGCACCATGGACGAACACGTGGTGATCGGCGGCCAGTATTTCGACCTGCTGGATACCGACTACACCCTGATCCCGGAGAACGGCGGCACACGCCTGCAACTCAAGGTCGGCTTCCGCACCACCACCCAGTTCAACTGGTACGCGGCGCCCCTGGGCAAGCTGATGATCGGCGATACCGCCGAGGTGCTGCTGGATTTCTACAAGCACCGGGCGGAAACGCCAGTGCGCGAGCGGGTGGCTGCCCAGTAACGCAACGCCTGGCGCCAGGCCGGCATCCGGGTCTCGATACGCGAGACTTCCCTCCTTCCGGCCTCCTGACGGGGATTCATCCGTGCCTGACAGCCCTGCGGTAAAAGCCAAAAAGCTGAAAAGCCAGCTCCAGCCTGTTTGCTCTAGCTGACGCATAGGTCCCCTCAGGAGGCCAAGCGGAATCGTCGTGGAAGGGGGCGGCCGGGCAGGACGAGCGGCAGGGATGCTGCGAGAGCTGCGATGGGTGGCGCCGCCCAGGCCATGAATGGCCTTTCGCAGAGGGCCGCCTAGGTCGGGCCCCTGGAACGGAGATGCCGGGGCCGGATGTGGGGTGCGTTTTCTTCTTGGTCACGTCCTCTTTGCGCAAACAAGGAAGAAGTGATCGGCCGGGAGGCTGAAACCACGACTACCATCGAAGCACAGCAAGCAGCTAGCGCACGGACCATCAAGCTCAACGAACTCAGACAAACCTGCCAGTCCAGTCTCAAACAGCCCTTCCCCGAAAATTCGCGAAGAATAAAAAACCCCGGCCAATGGCCGGGGCTGTTCAGTGAAATGCGGGACCGAAATCCCGCCGGCGATCACTGCGCCAGTTTCTTGTACTTGACCCGGTGCGGCTGGGCCGCCGCGTCGCCGAGGCGCTTCTTGCGGTCTTCTTCGAACTCGGTGTAGTTGCCTTCGAAGAAGTACACCTTGGAGTCATCCTCGTAGGAAAGGATGTGGGTCGCCACCCGGTCGAGGAACCAGCGGTCGTGGGAGATCACGATGGCCGAGCCGGGGAAGTCCAGCAGGGCCTCTTCCAGCGAGCGCAGGGTTTCCACGTCGAGGTCGTTGGACGGTTCGTCGAGCAGCAGCACGTTGGCGCCCTGCTTCAGGGTCAGCGCCAGGTGCAGACGGCCGCGCTCACCGCCGGAAAGGTCCTTGACGAACTTCTGCTGGTCGGCGCCCTTGAAGTTGAAACGGCCGACGTAGCCGCGGGACGGCACCTCGTAGTTGCCGATCCGGATCATGTCCAGGCCGTCGGATACGGCTTCCCAGACGGTCTTGCCGCCGTCGAGGTCGTCGCGGCTCTGGTCGACGCAGGCCAGTTGCACGGTATCGCCCAGCTCGATGCTGCCGGAGTCCGGTTGTTCCTTACCCATCAGCATGCGGAACAGGGTCGACTTACCGGCACCGTTGCCGCCGATCACGCCGACGATGGCGCCCTTCGGCACGCTGAACGACAGGTCGTCGATCAGCACGCGGTCGCCATAGCCCTTGGTGACGTTCTTGAACTCGATGACCTTGTCGCCCAGGCGCGGGCCGGCAGGAATATAGATCTCGTTGGTTTCGCTGCGCTTCTGGAATTCCTGCGACTGCAGTTCCTCGAAGCGCTGCAGGCGCGCCTTGGACTTGGCCTGACGGGCCTTGGCGCCCTTACGCACCCACTCCAGTTCTTCCTTCATGGCCTTCTCGTGGGCCGACTGCTGCTTGGATTCCTGTGCCAGGCGGGCAGACTTGGCCTCCAGCCAGCCGGAGTAGTTGCCCTCGTAGGGAATGCCGGCGCCGCGGTCGAGTTCGAGAATCCAGCCGGCGACGTTGTCGAGGAAGTAGCGGTCGTGGGTGATCGCCACCACGGTACCGGGGAAGTCGTGCAGGAAGTGCTCCAGCCAGGCCACCGAGTCGGCGTCCAGGTGGTTGGTCGGTTCGTCCAGCAGCAGCATGTCGGGGGCCGACAGCAGCAGGCGGCACAGTGCCACGCGGCGCTTCTCGCCGCCGGACAGGTGGCCGACGCGGGTATCCCACGGCGGCAGGCGCAGGGCGTCGGCGGCGACTTCCAGCTGGCGCTCGAGGTTATGGCCGTCCGAGGCTTGCAGGATCGCTTCCAGGCGCGCCTGCTCGGCGGCCAGCTTGTCGAAATCGGCATCCGGTTCGGCATAGGCGGCATAGACCTGGTCCAGCTGGGCCTGGGCGTCCTTGATGCGGCTCACCGCCTCCTCGACCACTTCGCGCACGGTCTTTTCCGGGTCCAGTTGCGGTTCCTGGGGCAGGTAGCCGACGTTGATACCGGGCATGGCGCGGGCTTCGCCGTCGAACTCGGTGTCGACCCCGGCCATGATGCGCAGCAGGGTGGACTTGCCCGCGCCGTTCAGGCCGAGCACGCCGATCTTGGCGCCGGGGAAGAACGACAGGGAGATGTTCTTGAGAATTTCCCGCTTCGGCGGCACGACCTTGCTCAGCCGATGCATGGTGTAGACGTATTGAGCCATGGATAACCTTGGTCTTGGGCAGGTAAGGAGAAAAGCGGCTGGTGCGGGGACGGGGCCGTGATCGGCACCAAATGCCCACGCGCGCGTGCGGCAAAGCTACCGGAATGCACGGCGCAGAGCAAACGACGCCCGTCGGCATAGCTGGCACTTCGCCACATTTCCGGGCATGCTAGCCGGTCCGTGTCGGAGCCTCGTCCGTCAGCCGCCTGCCATTTCGCAGTTACCGCAGGATCAGTTTGGTGCCAAAGCCGTTTCCTCTCCCGCTTCCGTCTGCCAGGGCTTGGCGCGGCTCCCTCAGGGGCATCCTGCTGACGCTGGTGCTGCTGATGCTGGCGTTGTTGTTCTGGCAGCTGCTGGAGGAGTTCCAACAACGGCAGGACAACCAGCGCCAGCTAAGCCTCGCCTATAGCCGGCAACTGGCCGACAACCTGAGCCTGAGCATGCAGCTCAAGGCCCACGCCGGCCTCGCCCTGCTGCACGAGACCGCACCGCAACAGCCCTCGCCGAGCGAGCAGGCAGCCGCCCTGGCGGCACTGCGGGAGGTCTTCCCGACGCTGCAAAGCCTGGTCTGGCTCGACCCGCAGGGCACGATGCTGGCCGACAGCGACCCCGCCGTCGACGATGCCGCGGTACTCGCCGGGCTGCTCGCGCGCCATCGCGGCAAGACCTATCACTTCGCCTTCGATGCCACCGCCGGCGGCGAGGTCTACCTGTTGCTGCGCCAGGCCCGCGACATCCGCCAGAGCGGCTACTGGGTGCTTCGCCTGTCGCCGGAGGCGCTGCGCGACTGGCTGCAGAAGAACCACGTCAGCGAGCACCAGTGGTTGCTGGAAGACCTGCCCAGCCAGCGGGTGATCGCGCGCCAGCCACGCCTGGAAACGGCGCTCGGCTCGCCGGTGAACGCCCAGGAATTGAGCCAGAGCATTCTGCTCGCGCCGCTGGCCGGCAGCGACTGGCAGTTGCGCGCGCTGTTCGACCAACATCAGGCGCGCCTGCAACTACTGCCGGACATGGCCGCCAAGTTCCTGCTCTTCGTCTTCTGCAGCGGGCTGACGCTGCTTGCCCTCTATGGCCTGCACCGCGAACAGCGCACCCTGCGCCGGCTCAACGCCAACTCGCGACGCTCGCTGCACTACGCCGACAGCGCGCTGCGGGCCATCGAGGAGCGGGTGCTGGTCACCGACCATGCCAGCCGGGTGCGCTACCTGAATCCGCAGGCCGAACAGCTGTTCGGCCTGACCACCGCCGAGGCCCAGGGCCGCAACCTGCTGGAGCTGCTGCCCAACCTCGACCCCCTGTTGTTGCATGGCCCCGGCCTGCCCCACGACTTCGGCCCGGATCTGGTTGAAGTCGCGCAGCAGGGCGCGGTACGCCTGTGCGCGGTGACCCGCAGCGACCTCAGCGAAGGCCATAAGCATGCCGGCCACGTCTGGGTGCTGCGCGATATCACCGAGCAGCAGCAGGCCCTGCGCGTGCTGCAGGAAACCCGCCGGCGCTATCAGGACATTTTCGAAGGCACCGGCATCGCGCTCTGCGTGCTCGACCTGGCCGGGCTGCGGCAGTTCCTGCGCGACCAGCGCCTGCGCGACGAAGAGTCCCTGGCCGACTGGCTGGAGGCCCACCCCGAACGGCATCTGGAACTGCTGCAGCGCCTGCGCGTGACCGAGGCCAACCAGGTGGCACTGCGCCTGCTCGGCGTGACCACGCCGGAACAGGCCTGGAAGCTGCTGATCGGCTGCGGCCGGCTGAGCACCGGCGGCATCCGCTTCCAACTGATCGCCGCAGTGCTCGGCGCCCAGCACCAGCTGGAGCTGGAATGCCGGGTAGTCACCCCGCAAGGCCATGAGCGCCACCTCTGGCTGGTGCTGCGCCTGCCGGAGATGATCCAGGATTACCATGCGGTGACCCTGAGCATCAGCGACATCACCAGCCGCAAGCGCATCGAGCTGTCGCTGGTCGAGCGCGAGCGCTTCTGGTCGGATGTGGTGCGCTCGATCCCGGACACCCTCTACGTGCATGACATCCCCGGCAAGCGGGTGATGTTCAGCAACGACCGCCTCGGCCCGCAACTTGGCTACAGCAAGGCCGAGCTGCGCCAGATGGGCGAGCTGTTCTGGGAAGACATCCTGCACCCTGACGATCGGGAGCTGTACCACCGGGTGCGCAACCTGCAACAGGTGGTCGGCGATGGCCTGCTGCTGCAGTCGCAGCTGCGCTGGCGCCATCGCGACGGCACCTGGCACTGGTTCGACATTCGCGAGCAGGCGCTGTCCCGCGACAGCCAGGGGCGCGTCAGCCGGCTGATCGGCGTGGCCAAGGATGTCACCGAACAGATCGAGGCCAGCGAATCGCTGCGCGACAGCGAGCAGCGCTATCGCCTGCTGGCGGAAAGCATCAGCGACGTGATCTTCACCAGCGACGAGAACCTGCAGCTGAACTACGTCAGTCCATCGGTTGAACCGGTGCTCGGCTACAGCCCGGACTGGCTCATCGCCAACGGCTTCCACAGCACCGCCGCCAACCCGCACCAGCTGGCCAGCCTGTACCAGCTGCTGGACCGGGTACGCGCCGCCCTCGGCAACCCCCAGCGCCAGGCCGAGCTGCGCAGCGAGTTCAAGCCGCAGCTGTTTCTCTTCGACTGCATTCGCGCCGACGGCCACAAGCTGCCGGTGGAGCTGCGCATCGTACCGATGTGGGACGAGCACAGCCGCTTCGAGGGATTGCTCGGCGTCGGCCGCGACGTTTCCCAGCAACGCCGCGCGGAAAAGGAACTGCGCATGGCCGCCACGGTGTTCGAGCACTCCACGGCCGCCATCCTGGTCACCGACCCGGCCGGCTACATCGTGCAGGTCAACAAGGCCTTCAGCCGCATCACCGGCTACTCGCCGGCCCAGGTCCTCGATCAGATGCCGAGCATGCTCACCGCCGACCGCCAGCAGGCCAACCAGCTCAGCTACATCCTCACCCAGCTCAACCAGCGCGGCAGCTGGGAAGGCGAGATCTGGCTCAAGCGCAAGAACGGCGACAGCTATCCGTCCTGGGTCGGCATCACCGCCGTGCAGGACGACGAAGGCGACCTGGTCAGCTACGTCTGCTTCTTCAGCGACATCAGCGAGCGCAAGGCCAGCGAGCAGCGCATTCACCGCCTGGCCTACTACGACGCCCTCACCCATCTGCCCAACCGCACGCTGTTCCAGGATCGCCTGCACACCGCGCTGCAGCAGGCCGAACGGCACGAGCGCTGGGTGGTGCTGATGTTCCTCGATCTCGACCGTTTCAAGCCGATCAACGACTCCCTCGGCCACGCCGCCGGCGACCGCATGCTCAAGGAAGTGGCGCAGCGCCTGGCCGCCTGCGCCGACGAGGACGACACCGTGGCGCGCATGGGCGGCGACGAGTTCACCCTGCTGTTGCGTGCCAGCAACAGCCAGGAAGGCGCGCTGAATCGGGCGATCCATGTCTCCGAACAGATACTCGCCAGCCTGGCACGCCCCTTTGTGCTCGAAGGCCGCGAATTCTTCGTCACCGCCAGTATTGGCATCGCCCTCAGCCCGCAGGACGGCAGCGAGCTGAGCCAGTTGATGAAGAACGCCGACACGGCCATGTACCACGCCAAGGAACGCGGCAAGAACAACTTCCAGTTCTACCAGGCGGACATGAACGCCAGCGCCCTGGAGCGCCTGGAACTGGAAAGCGACCTGCGCCACGCGCTGGAACAGGGCGAGTTCGAGCTGTACTACCAGCCGCAATTCTCCGGCGACGGCAAGCGCCTGACCGGTACCGAGGCGCTGCTGCGCTGGCAGCATCCGCGCCGCGGGCTAGTGCCGCCAGGCCAGTTCATCCCGGTGCTGGAAGAACTCGGCCTGGTGGTACAGGTCGGCGACTGGGTCCTGGCCGAGGCCTGCAACCAGCTCAAAGCCTGGCACCAGGCCAAGGTGCGGGTACCGAAGATCTCGGTGAACCTGTCCGCCCGCCAGTTCGCCGATGGCCAACTGGGCATGCGCATCGCGCGCATCCTCGACGCCGCCGGCATTCCCCCGGCCTGCCTGGAGCTGGAACTGACCGAAAGCATCCTGATGCGCGATGTCGGCGAAACCATGCAGATCCTCGAAGGCCTCAAACGCCTGGGGCTGTGCATTGCGGTGGACGATTTCGGCACCGGCTACTCGTCGCTCAATTACCTCAAGCAGTTCCCCATCGACGTGCTGAAGATCGACCGCAGCTTCGT
Source organism: Zestomonas ipomoeae (assembly GCF_057128665.1). Taxonomy (NCBI): domain Bacteria; kingdom Pseudomonadati; phylum Pseudomonadota; class Gammaproteobacteria; order Pseudomonadales; family Pseudomonadaceae; genus Zestomonas; species Zestomonas ipomoeae. The sequence goes on along the minus strand of NZ_JBSKHQ010000021.1, from coordinate 37,696 downwards.
CGACGGCCTGCCCCATGGCGAGCAGGACGCCCAGATCGCGCGCGCCATCATCGCCATGGCCCATAGTCTGAGCCTGGCGGTGATCGCCGAAGGCGTGGAAACCGAGGAGCAACTGGAGTTCCTGCGCGAGCACGACTGCGACGAAGTGCAGGGCTTCCTCTGCGGCCGCCCGATGAGCGCCGCGGACTTCCAGGCGCATTTCGGCGGCGCGGAGCTGTTTGTGCTCAGTTGAGCGACGCGGGTATGCTCGCGCGCCGTTTTCAAGGAAGAACGCCACCGTGCCCGACAACGACCTGAGCGAAGCCGACTTCGCCGCCCTTGCCGCCAACTACCCCGACCTCTACCCCGCTCGCTGGAAGAAGGCGCAGCGTATCCGCACCCACGTGGTGCTGGAGATCGACTACCAACTGATGGTCAGCGCCGGCTTCACCTCCACCGATGCGCACGCGCCGGTGGAGGTTCGCCGTTGGAAGCGAGCGGTGATCCGCGAGGACCACTCCACCCTGGCCGGCGTGCGCTTGCATGTACCGAAACGCCTTCAGGCACTGCTCAGCCTGTCCCACAGCATTCACCTCGACTGCCTGAGGTGGGGCGACGAGGCCTGGCTGCTGGCCTTCGATTGCCCGCACGTGGCTGGTCTGCGGCATGACCTGCTCGCCGAATGGCAGTCGCTCTCGGCCATGCAGCCGCTGCGCCGATTGAATGCGGAGGAAGAACAGGTCTATGCGCCTTCGGAAGAGCCCCCAGGGGATAAAAACCAGGCGAACTGGATGATCTTCGCCATCGTCATCATGTGCGGCGGAATGCTGCTCCTGTCCCAGGTCGGAGCGGGATTCCTGGGCCTGCTGCCCCTGAGCATCGGGCTATACATCTTTCTCTGGCAGATGCGGCTGGAGATATTCCCAGCCAAGCGATCCGGCTGGCTGCTGCCCATCGCACACCCTCTGGAGCGCATTCCCCTGCGCATCGAAACCCCCGCCTACTGGTATCACTGCGGCGAACTGCTGCTCAAGCAAGACAATCACGTGCTCGAACCGAACGAGGGCTATGGCGGACTCCTCTATGTGGACACAAGCCCAGGTCATTTGCAGATCCGGCTGGCTCGCATCGGCCAACGGCTGATGGCCTGGCCCTGCCGCGAAACCTTTGTCGCCTACCTGCGGTTCTCTACGGAATGCCCACTAGTCGTGATGCCGCTAATCCTTCTGGCAATGGTTTGCTCGCTTCAATTGCTAAACCTGGGCTCCGAGAGCTTCGATCCCTGGCTGCTGGGCTACAGCCTGCTCGGCGCCGGCATCCTCGCCGTCTACCGATATCGCTGGATCAGACAAGTGAAGCGCGGCCTGATCGCCTGCTTCGATGAGGCGAGCAAATGAACCCCGCTCGTCCATCCCATGACCGCCGTTCATATGCCTGTTCGCGACGGATGAGGTAGAATTCGCCCCCTCTTTCATCCGCCCAGCTGGGGATTGCCATGTTCAGCCGTGATTTGACCCTTTCCCGTTTCGATGCCGAACTCTTCGCCGCCATGGAGCAAGAAGCCCTGCGCCAGGAAGAGCACATCGAACTGATCGCCTCGGAGAACTACACCAGCCCGGCAGTGATGGAAGCCCAAGGCAGCGTACTGACCAACAAGTACGCCGAAGGCTATCCGGGCAAGCGCTACTACGGCGGTTGCGAATACGTCGACGTGGTCGAGCAGCTGGCCATCGACCGCGCCAAGCAGCTGTTCGGCGCCGACTACGCCAACGTGCAGCCGCACGCCGGCTCCCAGGCCAACAGCGCCGTCTACCTCGCGCTGCTCAACGCCGGCGACACCATCCTCGGTATGAGCCTGGCCCACGGCGGCCACCTGACCCACGGCGCCTCCGTTTCCTCCTCCGGCAAGCTCTACAATGCCGTGCAGTACGGCATCGACGCCAACGGCCTGATCGACTACGACGAAGTCGAGCGCCTGGCGGTCGAGCACAAGCCGAAGATGATCGTCGCCGGCTTCTCCGCCTACTCCCAGGTACTGGACTTCGCCCGCTTCCGCGCCATCGCCGACAAGGTTGGCGCGTATCTGTTCGTCGACATGGCCCACGTGGCCGGCCTGGTCGCCGCCGGCGTGTACCCGAACCCGGTGCCGTTCGCCGACGTGGTCACCACCACCACCCACAAGACCCTGCGCGGCCCGCGCGGCGGCCTGATCCTCGCGCGCAAGAACGAGGAGATCGAGAAGAAACTCAACTCCGCAGTCTTCCCCGGCGCCCAGGGCGGCCCGCTGGAGCACGTGATCGCCGCCAAGGCCGTGTGCTTCAAGGAAGCCCTGCAGCCCGAGTTCAAGGCGTACCAAGAGCAAGTGGTGAAGAACGCCCAGGCCATGGCCCAGGTGTTCATCGACCGCGGCTTCGACGTGGTCTCCGGCGGCACCAAGAACCACCTGTTCCTGCTCAGCCTGATCAAGCAGGACATCACCGGTAAGGACGCCGACGCCGCCCTGGGCCGTGCCTTCATTACCGTCAACAAGAACAGCGTGCCGAACGATCCGCGCTCGCCCTTCGTCACCTCCGGCCTGCGCATCGGTACCCCGGCGGTCACCACCCGCGGCTTCAAGGAAGTCGAGTGCCGCGAGCTGGCCACCTGGATCTGCGACATCCTCGAGCACATGGGTGACGAGAGCGTCGTCGACCGCGTGCGCGGCCAGGTCAAGGACCTCTGCGCGCGCTTCCCGGTGTACGGCAACTAAGCCCTACCGAGCCCCCGAAACGCCCGGCCCTGTGCCGGGCGTTTTCGTGTGCGCCGCGGTGCGAGCCCGGCGCTACACTGCGCGCTGTTCATCCACCTGGAGGCACCATGTCCGCCCGCTCAGCCGGAGTCACTCTCGCTCCACCGTTGATCTACCTGATCTTCATCGGTTTTGCCTGGGCCCTCAGCGCCCAACTGCCCGTCACGCTGCCGGGCAATGCCTGGACCCGCTACTTCGGCTGGGGACTGGTCGACGCCGGACTGGTGCTGATGCTTTGGGCCGCCTTGCTGATGGCCAGGCGCAAGACCACCATCAATCCGTTCCGCAAGCCGCAAAAGCTGCTGGACAGCGGTCCGTTCCGCATCTCGCGCAACCCCATCTACCTGGGCGATACCCTGATCTACTGCGGCATCGGCCTGCTGCTCGACAGCCTGTGGTTCTGGCTGTTGCTGCCGGCGCTGATCCTGTGCATGAACCGTGGCGTGATCGCCTACGAGGAACACCTGCTGCAGCGCCTGTTCGGCGACGACTACCGTGCCTACCAGGGTCGCGTGCGGCGCTGGCTCTGAGCATGTGGCGCAAGACCTGGGCGGTGCTGGCCCTGGCACTGCTGGCGGGATGTGAACCGCCCCCACCGACGGCGCTCGACCAGCAGCTGTACATCTGGCAGCGGCAATGGCGCAGCACCCATGCCGAAGCCCTGGCGCAAAGCCGGGCGGACTTCTCCGCGTTGCGCGTGCTCGCCCTGCAGGCCCACCCCAAGGCCGGCTGGGCGCAGGCGCGGGTCGACGCCGAGCTACTGCGCGCCGACGGCCGGCCGCTGGTCGCCGTGCTGCGCCTGGACGGCCAATTGCCGCAGCTCGACCACGCCGAAATCCGTCTCCGGGTGCGCGCCCTGCTGGCCGACTGGCGGGCTGCCGGCCTCGAACCACGGGGCCTGGAAATCGACCACGATTGCGCCAGCGCGCGCCTGCCCGGCTATCGCCAATTGCTCGGCGAACTGCGCCAGGACCTGCCGCCAGGTCTTGCCCTGAGCATCACCGCCCTGCCCGCCTGGCTCGACAGCCCGGCGCTGGAGGGCCTGCTGGCCAGCGTCGACAGCTCGGTACTGCAAGTACACGCAGTGAACCGCCCGCAACAGGGACTGTTCGATGCCGACCAGGCCCTGGCCTGGGCCGAGCGCTATGCCCGGCGCAGCCCCACCCCGTTCTATCTGGCGCTGCCGGCCTATGGCAGCGCGTTGATCGAGACCGCCGACGGCGTGCCCCTGGTGGAAAGCGAAGCACCACTAGCCCAGGCTGGCAGGCGCCAGGAACTGCGCGCCGAGCCCGCGCAGGTGGCCAGGCTGATCGCGGCACTGCACGACGCCCGCCCGACCGGACTGGCCGGCTTGGTCTGGTTTCGCCTGCCACTGGCCGATGACCGCCGCGCCTGGCCGCTCGCCACCCTGCTGGCGGTGGCCAGGCGCCAGCCGCTGGCCGCCGACATACGCCTGGATATCCAGCGCCAGGGCGAGTTGTTCGAGCTGCGACTGAACAACCTGGGCACCCTGGATGGCGCCCTGCCGATGCGCATCGAGCTGCGCGGAGAAAACTGTGAAGCCGGCGATGGGCTCGATGGATACCGCTTGCAACGGCCGTTGCAACCGATAGTCTTCGCGCGCCAGCACAGCGACCGGCTGGTCGCCGGGCAGAACCGTGCCCTCGGCTGGTTGCGTTGCAAATCCCTGAATGTTGCCAACGGAGCCTGGCATGACGTCCCCTGATATCCGCCCGCGTCTATTCGCCCTGGCCCTCTGCGCCGGCCTGCTCGCTTCCCCGGCCCTGGCCTGCGGCCCGGACTTCCCCCATCGCCTGCTGGACGACCGCGCCGCGACCCTGGCCGAGCTGCCGGAGCAGAACTTCGCCTTCGAGATCAGCCGCCTGGGCCAGAGCATCGCCGGCCTGCCGCAAGCCGGCGAGGCGACCCTGGCTCCCTACTGGTGGGACGAGGACGGCAACCAGGCCTATGCGCAACAGCGCACCGACGCCGAGCAGGCCGGGCTGAGCACCGAGCAGGCGGCCCTGGTACAGCGCCTGCGCGCCCTCGACGACGCCCGCCAGGTCGAACTGCAAGGTGCCAGCGATCTGCCCCTGGAACTGACCCTCTACACCGCCGGCGCGGTGGCCTTCGACCAATACGACCTTGCCCTGGCCGCCGACTACTTCCGCCGCGTGCTCGCCCTGCCGGCGCAGGAACGCCAGCAGCGCAGCACCTGGGCCGCCTACTCCCTCGGCCGCACCCTCGCCCGGCAGGTCGGGAACGACATGGACTTCCCGGAAGACTATGCCGTGCATGTGCGAGAGGCCAAGGAAGCCTTCCAGCGCACCCGCCAGTTGGTCATCGAAGGCTTTCCCGACCCCCTGGAGCTGGGGGTCGCCAGCCTCGGCGAAGAAGCCCGGCTGTACCTGCCGGACGGCGATTGGGCGAGTGCGATTCGCCTGTATGCCAGCCAGGCCCGCCACGGTTCGAATACGGGCTACAGCTCGCTGAAAAGCCTCGGCAACGACCTCGCGCAGATGCCGGAGGAACAGCTGCTCAAGCTCCTGCCACAGCGGGAGGTCCAGCAACTGCTCACCGCCCGGCTGCTCAGCCATATCGCCTGGTCCTACGACGAACAACCGACGGGCGAGGCGCGGCTGGCCGAGCTGCTGTTGCGCAATCGCGCGGGAGACCTGGAAAACGCCGACCGCCTGGCGTCTCTGAGCTACCAGTACGGCCATTACGACCAGGCATCGCGTTTCCTCGAACACGCCGGCGACAGCGGCCTGGCCTGGTGGCTGCGGGCCAAGCTGGCGCTGCGCGCCGGAGACAAGGAACAGGCGCGGCTGGCCTACGCCAAGGCCTCCCAGGCGTTCCCCAAGGACGAAGACTGGGGCTCCCGCCGCACGCCCGGCTGGGACTGGGAGCAGGTCAAGCCAGGCTGCCGGGTCGCCGGGGAAAGCGCCCTGCTGGCGCTGGAGCGCGGCGACTACCTGGAAGCCTTCGACCAGCTCTATCGCAGCGAGGGCATCTACTGGATGGACGCCGCCGAAGTCGCCGAGCGCGTGTTGACCGCCGACGAGCTGAAAGGCTACGTCGACGCCCAGGTCCCGGCGCCAGCGCCACAAAGCGCCGAAGACCGGGATAACTACCGACCACGCCCGGTCGCCGCGCAACTGCGCGAACTGCTCGGCCGGCGCCTGCTGCGCGAAGAGCGCTACGCCGAGGCCCTGGCCTACTTCGACAGCGCCGAGCGGCGCGAGGCTGCACGGGCCTACGGCGAAGCCCGGCAGCAGGCCGAGCAGCGCTGGACCGATGTCGGTCGCGCGCAGGCCTACTTCCAGGCCGCCAGGCTGGCCCGCGAGCAGGGCATGGAGTTGCTGGGCTACGAGATGTCGCCGGACTACGCCACCTTCGACGGTTACTTTGCCCTCGGCCAGGTGATGACGCAGCAAGCTGGCGACCTGTTGAGCGCGAACGAAGCGAAGCGACAGAACGCCAACCTGGCCAAGCCCAACGAGCGCTACCACTATCGCCAGGTCGCCGCCGAACTGGCCAGCCGCTCCGCCGACCTGGTGCCGGCCAGCAGCCAGGCCTTCGCCGCCACGCTGTGCCAGGCCACCGGCTGGCTGCTGTCGCAGCATCCCGACCAGGCGCGGCGCTACTACGATCGCTATGTCGCCGACGGCCCCTATGTGCCCTGGGCGGAAGATTTCGGCCGCCAGTGCGAGGAACCTGACTTCGAGCGGGCCAGCGAGCGTCTATGGACGGAACGCCAGCTCGCCGCGCGCCATGCCCTGCGCCCACTCAAGCCCTGGCTGGCGGGCGTCGGGGTGCTGGTCGGCCTCGCCGGCCTTTGGTTCTGGCGGCGCCGACGCGAGCACAGGCAGCCTTAGCTATAGTGGTTTAAACCCAAGAGGAATCCGCGAAAATGAGTGAACCAGTCAACGAACGGCGCCGCTTTCACCGAATCGCCTTCGATGCCGCCACGGAGATCGTTCAAGGCGAGCGCAGCTGGAGGGTCGAACTGCACGACCTGTCGCTCAAGGGGCTGCTGGTCAAGCGGCCGCGGGACTGGAACGGCGATACCAACCAGCCGTTCGTCGCCACCATCGACCTCGGCAGCGACGCGCGGGTGCAGATGGAAGTGGTGCTCACCCGCACCCAGAAAGACTTGCTCGGCTTCGTCTGCCGGCACATCGACCTCGACTCCATCAGCCATCTACGGCGCCTGGTGGAACTGAACCTGGGCGACGAGGGGCTGCTGGAGCGCGAACTGGCGGCGCTGGGCGAGGAGTAGACAGGGTTCGCAGGCCGGGCCCGCCATGATTGCGGCCTGCTAGGCCGCAATCACTCGAACAACGCATCCAGCGCCTGTTCCAGGCGCGTCACTGCAATTACCTGCAACGAGCCCGGCGCCTCCTTCGGCGCGTTGCCCTTGGGCACGATGGCGCGCTTGAAGCCGTGCTTGGCGGCTTCCTTGAGGCGCTCCTGGCCGCTCGGCACCGGGCGGATCTCGCCGGACAGGCCGACCTCGCCGAACACCAGCAGGTCGTGGGGCAGCGGGCGGTTGCGCAGGCTGGACATCACCGCCGCCATCAAGGCCAGGTCGGAGGCGGTCTCCAGCACCTTGACCCCACCGACCACATTGAGGAAAACATCCTGGTCATAGGTGGGAATGCCGCCATGGCGGTGCAGCACCGCCAGCAGCATGGCCAGGCGATTCTGGTCCAGGCCGAGGGTGACCCGGCGCGGATTGGCCAGGTGGCTGGTATCCACCAGCGCCTGCACTTCCACCAGCATCGGCCGGGTGCCTTCCCAGGTGGCCATCACCACACTGCCGGGCACCGATTCCTGGGCGCGGGTGAGGAAGATCGCCGAGGGATTGGTAACCTCCTTCAGCCCCTTGTCGGTCATGCCGAACACGCCCAGTTCGTTGATCGCGCCGAAGCGGTTCTTCACCGCGCGCAGCAGGCGCAGGCGCCCGTCGGACTCACCCTCGAAGTAGAGAACGGTATCGACCATATGCTCCAGCACGCGCGGGCCGGCCAGGGCGCCCTCCTTGGTCACGTGACCGACCAGGAAGATCGCCGTGCCGCTCTGTTTGGCATAGCGCACCAGCAGCGCCGCGCTCTCGCGCACCTGGGCCACGCCGCCGGGGGCGGACTGCAACTGCTCGGTGAAGATGGTTTGGATCGAGTCGATGACCATCACCTTGGGCTGCTCGCGGCGCGCCACTTCGATGATCGACTCGATGCAGGTCTCGGTCATCACCTTGAGCTTGTCCTGCGGCAGGTCCAGGCGCCGGGCGCGCATGGCCACCTGCTGCTGGGACTCCTCGCCGGTGACGTACAGCGCCGGAAAGCGCTGGGCGACGTTGCATAGAGTTTGCAGCAGGATGGTGGACTTGCCGATGCCGGGATCACCGCCGATCAGCACCACCGAGCCGTCCACCAGGCCGCCGCCGAGCACCCGGTCCAGCTCGCCGGAAGCGGTGGAAAAACGCGGCACCTCCTCGACGCTGACCTCCGCCAGGGTCTTGACCTGCGCCTGCTGTCCGGCCCAGCCGCCACGCCCGGACGGTGCACCGGCACCGCCGCTTTCGATCATGGTTTCGGTCAGGGTATTCCAGGCGCCGCACTCACCGCACTGGCCGGCCCATTTGGGAAAGGTCGCGCCGCACTCGGTGCAGCCGTACAAGCGCTTGGCCTTGGCCATGGGAAGCTCCGTCGAAGGAAAGCGCCCATGATAGCCGCAGCCGGCGCCGGGATCAGCCGCCGCAACAACCGCAGCAGGCGCCGCCGGCCTTTTTCTTCAGCTGCCGCGCCAGCTTGTCCTTCAGCTGCACGCGCTGCAACTTGAGCTCGGCCAGGCCGGCCTCATCGAGCCGCTCGGTGCCTTCTTCGATGCGGCAGATGCGCTTGTCCAGCGCTTCGTAGAGATCGGCCTGCTGGGCGAAGTGGCTGTCGCCCTCGCGCAGGCTGTGGAGCTGCTCACGCAGCTCGGGGAAATCCTTGACCAGAGGGTGATGTTCGACATGCATGGCACGGGCTCCTGTATGAGTGAGCCCGACACTACCCCAGGCCGCCGCCGCGTCCGTTGACCCCGGTCAACTCGTCCCTTGCGCCGCCTGCTTGAGCAGGCCGGCGATTTCGTCCTTGAGCACGACCCGCTGGAGCTTGAGCCCCTGCAACACCATGTCATCGACCGCTTCCTGGCCGGCCTCGGCGCGGTAGATGCGTTTGTCCAGCGTCTCGTATTCCTCGATCAGATGGGCGAAGCGCGGGGCGCTCTGCTGCAGCGAACGCAGCTCGGTCTTGTACTCGGGAAACTCGCGCGCCAACGGGTGATGTTCGAGCGGCATGGCTGAACTCCTCGGAAATAGCCTCTTTCAGCCTAGCTCAGGAAGCGCAGAGCAGCTTTTTGAGCGCAGCGGAGCCTTGGCTGTCTACACTGCGCTCGTATTTTTCCCGACAGGAGTACCCCATGAGTCTGCTCAGCGAATTCAAGGCCTTCGCCGTTAAAGGCAATGTCGTCGACATGGCGGTCGGCATCATCATCGGTGCCGCTTTCAGCAAAATCGTCACATCCCTGGTCGGCGACCTGATCATGCCGCCGATCGGCGTGCTGATCGGCGGGGTGGACTTTTCCAACCTGGCCATCGTGCTGAAGCCGGCGATAGGCGACGCCCCGGCGGTGACCCTGGGCTACGGCAAGTTCATCCAGACCGTGCTCGACTTCGTCATCGTCGCCTTCTCCATCTTCATGGCGATCAAGCTGCTCAACCGGCTGAAGCGCAAGGAAGCCGAGGCCCCGTCGCTGCCGCCCTCGCCGGGGCCGGAAGAGGTGCTGCTGACGGAAATCCGCGACCTGCTCAAGGCTCAGCAGGACAAGCCCTGAACGCCCCCGCGGCATGTATTTCTGTAGGGCGGATTTGTTCGCCTCCCCGCGTTCATAAGGCGAATGAATTCGCCCCTACGGAAGTCCGGATACGCCGGCAGGAACGTCGCGGGTCCGTTACCAGTAGTTCTCCACCGCGATCTGCCCCGGCCGGCGGTTCAGGCTCAGTTGCATGCCCCGCGCCTTCAGCACCGTCCGGCCGTCCTCGACCATTTGCGGATTGCCGCAAAGCATGACGCGCGAGTGCTGCGGGTCCAGGGCCAGGCCCGCGGCACGCTCCAGCTCGCCGGTTTCGATCAGAGTGGTGATACGCCCATGCAGCAGGCCGGGTACCTGCTCGCGGGTGGTGGTGGGCAGGTAAATCAACTTGTGGCCGAGCCCCTGCAAGTACTCGCGCCCGGGCAGCCCATGGATCAGCGGCTGGTACGCCAATTCGGCGGCGGTGCGCGCGCTGTAGACCAGCACAATGCGCTCGAAGCGCTGCCAGGCTTCGAAGTCCTGCAGGATCGACAGATACGGTGCCAGCCCGGTGCCGGTGGCCAGCAACCAGAGGTCGCGGCCGTCAGGGAAACGGTCGAGGGTCAGGAAGCCGAACGCCTGCCTGTCCACCAGCACCCCATCGCCGGGCCGCAAGCGGCTCAGCTCGCTGGTGAATTCGCCGTCGGGCACGACGATGGAGAAGAACTCGAGGAACTCGTCGTGGGGCGCGGAAACCATCGAATAGGCGCGCCAGGCGGTGCTGCCATCGGCCTTGGCCACACCGAGGCGGGCGAACTGGCCGGCGCGGAAGCGAAAGCCGGGATCGCGGGTGGTGCGCAGGGTGAACAGGCTCGGGGTGAGCGAATGCACCTCGAGCAGGGTCTGGCGGGTGAACTTCTCTTCGCTGGCGGACATGACACTGGACTCATGGCGACGGCATGGGCCCAGTGTCCCGCAAAGCATCGCGGATAAACACCCGCGATGTTTGCGGCTTCTCGGTCAGCGGCGGTTGACCGCCTGGGCGGCGCGCATCACGTCGGCGCCGATCTGCGCCTCATAGCGCTTCCACAGCGGCTTCATGGCCTGGCGCCAGGCTTCCCGCTCGGTGGCGCTGAGGCTGACCAGGCGGGTCTTGCCGGCGGCCAGCAGTTGCTCGCGATCGCGCTGGTTGAGCGCTTCCGCTTCCTGGTTCACCTTGAAGGTCACTTCTTCGATGATGGCCTCCAGCTCGGCACGGGTGCGGTAGGGAATGCTCATCCAGAAGGTGGCGTTGCTCACCAGCATGTAATTGAGCGGGCCATGGTTGGTCTCGGTGACAAACGGTTGCACGTCGTCCAGTTTCTGGCTGGCGATGTTCGACCAGGGGTTCTCCGCGCCCTGCACCGAGCCGCTCTGCAGCGCCTTGTAGGTCTCGGCGAACGGCAGGCTGACCGCCTTGGCGCCGAGCAGGCTGAACTGCTCGTCGAGCACCGCAGACGGCTGGATGCGGAAGGCCAGGCCACGGGCGTCGGCCGGCTGGCGCAGCTCGCGGTTGGCGGAAAGCTGCTTCATGCCGTTGTTCCAGAACGCCAGGCCGTAGATGTTCTGCTCGCGCATGGAGCCGAGCAGGTCGCGGCTGGCACCGCGCTTCTGGAAGCGCTTGACCGCCTCCAGGTCGTCGAACAGGAACGGCAGGTCGAACACCTGCAGGCGCTTGGTGTAGGCCTCGAACTTGGACAGCGAGGGCGCCAGCATCTGCACCTCGTTCTTGCGCAGGGCGTCCAGTTCGTTGGCGTCGCCGAACAGCGTCGAGTTCGGGTAGACCTCGACCTTCACCTCGCCGGCCAAACGCTCTTCCACCAGCTTCTTGAACAGCAGGGCCCCCTTGCCCTTGGGCGTGTCCGCGGCCACCACGTGGGAGAACTTGATCAGGATCGGCTCCTTTGCCTCCGCCACGGCCATGCCGGCCAGCAACAGTGCGGAAAGGGAAAGGGACAACAACGGCTTGAACATCGAATTACCTTCAACAATGAAAAACCGAGAGGCCTGCGGCGCTGCGCGGGTCCCGGGAGGCGAATGAATTGTCTGGGCGGGTGGCGGCCAACCGGTGGCGCACCCTATGTCATCAAAGGCGTCCAGGTCGTCTCGGCGTTATCGCCGGCGCCTGGTTATTGTTGGACTGCGGAGCGGAATGACTAGCCGGTATCGAAAGCGACTACCCGGATCAGCAGGGGGCGGCATTCTTCGGCAAAGCGGGATGTGGCACAAGCATGGATTTGCGGAACCAGCTCTCACTTTCGAGACTTTTTCCCCACTTGCGCCGACAATGACGAGCCGTCAAGGCACCATCCGCGCCGCCTGTCCGCTATTCGAGTCATTCATGCCCCAGTTCACCAGCCCCTTCGCCTCGCTCGACCTGATCCGCCACCCCGAACAACAGGGCGAGCCGCTGCAGGCGTTCGACGCCGCCGACGAGTACCTGCTCAACCATCTATACGAACAGGGTCTGGCCGCCGGCAACCGGGTGCTGGTGCTCAACGACGGCTTCGGCGCCCTGGCCAGTGCCCTGGCCGGACATGTTCGGGTCACCAGCAGCGGCGATTCCCACCTCGGCCACCTGGCGCTGCAGAAGAATCTCGCGCGCAATGGCCAGGCCGCCGACGCGGTCGCCTTCGTGCCGGCCAGCGAGGTGGCCGACGGCCCGTTCGATCAGGTACTGATCCGCATCCCCAAGACTCTGGCCCTGCTGGAAGAGCAACTGATCCGCCTGCACGGCCGACTGGCGCCGGGCGCGCGGATGGTCGCCGCGGGCATGGTCAAGCATCTGCCGCGAGCCGCTGGCGACTTGCTGGAGCGCTACGTCGGCCCGGTGCAGGCCTCACTGGCGGTGAAAAAGGCCCGGCTGCTGTTCGTCACTCCGCAGGACAAGCCCGCACCGACCTCGCCCTATCCGAGCCGCTACCGCCTGGACGTTCCGCCCATCGAACTGCTCAACCACGCCAACCTGTTCTGCCGCGAAGGGCTGGACATCGGCACCCGCGCCTTTCTTCCGCACCTGCCCAAGGCCTTGGGCGACTTGCGGGTGGCCGACCTCGGCTGCGGCAACGGCGTGCTCGGCATCGTCTATGCCCTGCACAACCCGCAGGCCAGCCTGACCCTGGTGGACGAGAGCTACATGGCCGTGCAATCGGCGCTGGAGAACTGGCGGGCGATCCACGGCGAGCGCCCCGCGGACATTCGCGCCGGCGACGGCCTGGCCGAGCAGCCGGCGGAATCGCTGGACCTGGTGCTGTGCAACCCGCCGTTCCACCAGCAGCAGGTGGTCGGCGACTTCCTCGCCTGGCGCATGTTCCAGCAGGCCAAGGCGGCGTTGGCCAGGGGCGGCGAGCTGTGGATCGTCGGCAACCGCCACCTCGGCTACCACGTCAAGCTCAAGCGACTGTTCAAGCGTGTCGAGCAGGTGGCGGCGACGCCGAAGTTCGTCATCCTGCGGGCGACCAAGGGATGAACATCCAGCAGTTCGCCGCGCGCAGCGGGCTGTCCGCCCACACCCTGCGCTACTACGAGAGGATCGGCCTGTTCCGCCAGGTGACGCGCGACGGCAGCGGCTTTCGCCAGTACGGCGAGCGCGACCTGGAGTGGGCGGCGTTCATCTGTCGGTTGAAAGACACCGGCATGCCGCTGCGCGACATGCTGGCCTACGCCGAACTGCGCGCCCAGGGCGACGACACCCTGGCTGCGCGACAGCAATTACTCGAGCGACACGCACAGGCCCTGGAACAAAAGCTGCGCCGCGACCAGGAGCATCTCGCCGCGCTGCAAGAGAAGATCGCCCACTACGCCCGGCTGCAAGACGCTTGACTTAGAGTTCGCTCGAAGGCTTAGCGTAGGTGTCCCCGTCAACCTTCGAGGACATCCCATGAACGACATCCGCTACGCCAACGGCCTGGCCAAACTCAGCGAAATCGACGGCGAGGCCGGACACCGGGTCATCGACAGCCTGCAAGCCATCGCCCCGGATTTCGCCCGCTATGTAATCGAATTTCCCTTCGGCGACATCTACCAGCGCCCTGGCCTCGACCTGCAGAGCCGCGAGCTGGCTACGGTGGCCGCACTGACCGCCCTCGGCCATTGCCAGCCGCAACTGGCGGTGCACCTGCATGGCGCCCTGAACGTTGGCTGCAAGCCGGAAGAGGTGGTCGAGGTGATCATGCAGATGGCCGTCTACGCCGGCTTTCCCGCCGCGCTCAACGGGCTGTTTACCGCCAAGTCGGTGTTCGCCGAGCGCGGTCTGCTGCCCGACTGATACCCTCGCATCGCCGCCCCGGCTCGGTACGAAGCCGGGGTGCGTGCTACCCTCTCGGGCTTTCTCCGCAGCGACCCTCATGTCCACCCACGGCAAGCTACTTCTGCGTCATCAACGTCCGTTCCTGGCCTTCTGGCTGGCGCGGGTCTGCACCGCCAGCGGCTTCCAGATGCTCACCGTGGCCATCGGCTGGCACCTGTACGAGCTGACCGGCAGCGTGCTCGACCTCGGCCTGGTCGGGCTGGTGGAGTTCCTGCCGCGGGTGCTGTTCATCCTGATCACCGGCCACGTTGCCGACCGCTACGACCGGCGCAAGGTGGCCGCCCTCTGCCAGAGCGCCCAGGCGCTGATCGCCCTGGCCCTGGTGGCGGGCAGCGCTGCGAATGCGGTGAGTCGCGAGATGATCTTCGGTCTGGCCTTTCTGCTCGGCAGCGCCCGCGCCTTCGAAATGCCGACCACCCAGGCGCTGCTGCCGAACCTGGTGCCGGCGGCGCTGTTCCCCGCCGCGGTGGCAGCGTCCGCCTCGGCGATGCAGGCGGCGACCATCGCCGCGCCCGCCCTCGGCGGTTTGCTGTTCGCCTTCGGCGCCTTCTGGGTCTATGTGCCGACCGCCGTGCTCTACGTGCTGGCCTGTGCACTGATGCTCGCCCTGCCCGACCGCCACGTGCCGCGCAAGGCAGAGCCGGCGAGCCTGCACAGCCTGCTCGGCGGCATGCGCTTCATCCGCAGCCGACCGGATATCTTCGGCGCCATCTCGCTGGACATGTTCGCCGTGCTGCTCGGCGGTGCCACCGCGCTGCTACCGGTGTTCGCCAAGGACATCCTGCTCACCGGCCCCTGGGGCCTCGGCCTGCTGCGCTCGGCACCGGCGGTGGGCGCGCTGCTGATGTCCTTCTGGCTGGCGCGCTTCCCACTGGACCGCCAGGTCGGGCGCATCATGTTCGCCTCGGTGGGCGTGTTCGGCGTGGCGACCATCGCCTTCGGCCTGTCCACCAGCTTCTGGTTCAGCCTGGCGGTGCTGGCCATCCTCGGCGCGGCGGACATGATCAGCATGGTCATCCGCGGCGCCTTCGTGCAGCTGGAAACCCCGGACGAGATGCGCGGCCGGGTCAGCGCCGTGAACGGCCTGTTCATCGGCGCCTCCAACCAGCTCGGCGAGTTCGAATCCGGCGTCACCGCCGCCTGGTTCGGTACCGTGCCGGCAGTGGTGATTGGCGGGGTAGGCACGCTGGTGGTCACCGGGCTATGGATGCGCCTGTTTCCGACGCTGGCGCAGCGCGACTACCTGCACCGACCCGCCACCGAGCCGACGACCAGCGCCGGGACGCCCCCGGCTTGATCCTCCGACTCAGTGCTCCAACCGAACATCCTGGCTCAACCGCGCGTGGAGAAAGTCCGTCAGTGCCTTGATCCGGGCGACGCGGCGCAGGTCCGGATGGGTGAGCAGCCAGATCTGCGTATCCAGTGCCGGATCGGGGGCGGCCAGGCGCACCAGGTCGTCGCAGGGGTCGGCCAACGGACATAGCAACAGGCCGACTCCCAGGCCCTGGCGCACCCAATCACGCATGCCCACCAGGCTGTCGATGCGCGCCAGCACCCGTTCGGCCGGCACCTCCCTGGCCAGCCAGCGGGCCTGGTCGAGATGGCCGAGCGACTCGTCCGGTCCGACCCAGTCGTGCTGGGCCCAGGACAGCCCGGCCGGCTTGCCGTCCAGATAGCGGCGAGCCGCGTAGGGTGCAGTCTGGATCCGCCCGGCCGGGCGACCGATCAGGTTCTCGGGAGGCCGATTGGTCCCGCGCACAGCGATGTCGGCCTCGCGGCGCGTCAGACTGGAGAAGGCATTGTTCATCACCAGTTGCAGGCGGATCTGCGGGTGAAGCCGTTGGAATTCCACCAACAATAGCATCAGCAGGCTGCCGAACAGCGTGTCGGTGGACGTCAGGCGAATATCGCCGCCGATGGCCAGGTCCTGCCCCTGCATGCGTCGCTGTGCGCTGTCGATCTGCTCACCGACGCCCCCGAGCTGGGCGGCCAGCTCCTCGCCGGCCTGGGTCGGGGCGTAACCGCTGGGCAGACGCTGGAACAGCGCGACGCCAAGATCGCCTTCGAGCCGCGCCAGGCGCCGCAGCACGGTGCTGTGATTGACCTTCAGCACGGTGGCCGCGGCGGAGATCGAACCGCGTTGCTGGACCGCGAGGAAGTAGCGCAGGTCATCCCAATCCATTTGCATTTCCGCATAGGGTTTCCGCTGATTTTGCGAATACCCAGGCGAAATTGCAAAGCGCAAAGTGCAGGCATCCACCCTTGGAGACCTGACCATGCACACACTCGTCCTACCCCGCCCCGCCCTCGCCAGTCTGCTGCTGCGCCTGGCCCTGGGGGCTATGTGGATCAGCCATGGGCTGATCCTCAAGTACTTCACGTTTGGCATCGATGGCCTGGCCGTCTGGCTGGATGGCCAGGGTTTTCCCGCGATCCTGGCCATGCCGCTGGTCCTGGCGGAGACCGCCGGCGGCCTGTTGATACTGCTGGGCTTTCATGGCCGCTGGGTTTCCCTGGCGCTGCTGCCGGTGCTGTTCGGTGCCCTGCTGGTACATGCCGGCAACGGCTGGGTGTTTTCCAACGCCGGCGGCGGTTGGGAATACCCGCTGTTCCTGGCCGCCGCATCGCTGGCGCACGCCCTGCTTGGCGACGGCCCGCTCGCCCTCGAACGCTGAAGGAGTCAGAGCATGCCTACCCTGCAACTGATCAGCCATGCACTGTGCCCCTATGTGCAACGCGCCGCCATCGTGCTCGCCGAAAAGGCCGTGCCGTTCGAACGCCGCGACATCGATCTGGCCCACAAGCCCGACTGGTTCCTCGCCCTCTCGCCACTGGGCAAGGTGCCGCTGCTGGTGACCGACGCAGGCGTGCTCTTCGAGTCGGCGGTGATCGCCGAATACCTGGAAGAGACACTGGAACCGCCGCTGCACCCAGAGGATGCCTTCCAGCGTGCCCGACACCGGAGCTGGATCGAGTTCGCCTCAACGGTGCTCGCCGATATCTGGCAGCTGTACACGGCCGAGTCCCCCGACGCGTTCGAGCGGCAACGGCAGGTTCTGCGCCGGCGTTTCGAGCGGGTAGAAGCCCAGCTCAGCGACGGCGACTATTTCGCCGGACAACGCTTCAGTCTGGTGGACGCGGCTTTCGCGCCGGCGCTGCGCTATTGGCAGGTATTCGATGAGCTGGGCGGCCTGGGCATTCTCGACGGCCTGCCTCGCGTCGGTCGCTGGCGCGCCGCCCTGGCTGCACGAGCATCGGTGCGCGGAGCGGTGTCGGCGGATTTTCCGCAGCGCTTGCGAGCCTTCATCGTCGCCCGCGGCAGCTACCTGGGCCACTGGCTCGCCAGCTGATCGACGCGGCGCACCGTCCCCGTCGTACGGGCTCAAACGTTGAGCACGTCACGACGAGTAGGTTTTCAATGCCCGACGAGCGATTGTCAGCGAAGCTCACCACGGACGCGCAGCGCCCCGCTGCGAACGGCGGGGTGGCGGCCTATTCGAACAGCAGCGCCTTGGCCACGTCGTGGCGCTTGCTCTTGCCGGCCAGTTTCTCCACCAGGGTCAGGGCGAAGGCCATCGCGGTGGCAGGGCCTTGGCTGGTGATCAGGTTGCCGTCGACCACCACCGGTTCGTCGACGAAGGTGCAGCCGGACAGCCGGTCGCTGAACGCCGGATAGCAGGTCATGCGCCGTCCCCTGAGCAGGCCGTAGCCTTGCAGGGCGACCGCCGGCGAGGCGCAGATGGCGGCGAAGAACTTGCCTGCGCCGGCCTGCTCGCGCAGGCGCTCGGCCAGCGGCTGGTGGTCGGCCAGGCGCTGGGCGCCGGGCATGCCGCCGGGCAGCACCACCAGGTCGAAGTCCTGGGCCAGCACGTCGAGCAGCATGGCGTCGGCGGTCAGCCGGCTGCCGCGGGCGCAGGTGATCATGCGCCGGTCTTCGATGCTGGCCACCACCACTTCCAGTTCGGCGCGGCGCAGTACATCGATCAGGGTAATGGTTTCGATATCTTCGACGCCGTCGGCGACGGCGAGCAGGACGTGCGGGTTCATCGGGTTTCCTCCTGGCGGGTGGCGCGGCTCTTGCAATGCCGGGCAGCGCCGCACCTATGCGGAATCAACAGGGGGCACCGGGTGCGAAGCTGGCCGCCTGGTCAGAAATTTTCCACCCTCCGGCAAGCTGATATCATGCGCAGCCTTTTGGAGCCGGTGGAAAAATCGCGCGCACCCTTGGTGCGTGTGCTTTGCTCTTGCCACAACCTATAAAAAGGCGCTGCGCGCGCCGTCGAGGAGTCACCATGCTGGAAAAGCTCTTCCAACTCAAGGCACACCACACCACGGTGCGCACCGAGATCATCGCCGGTTTCACCACCTTCCTGACCATGGCCTACATCCTTTTCGTCAACCCGAACATGCTCGCCGAAGCCGGCATGGACAAGGGCGCGGTGTTCGTCGCCACCTGCCTGGCCGCAGCCATCGGCACGCTGATCATGGGCCTGCTGGCCAACTACCCGATCGCCCTGGCGCCGGGCATGGGGTTGAACGCCTTCTTCACCTACACCGTGGTACTGACCATGGGGCACACCTGGCAGGTCGCGCTGGGTGCGGTGTTCCTCTCCGGCCTGATCTTCTTCGCGCTGTCGATCTTCAGGATCCGCGAATGGATCATCAACAGCATCCCGCTGGCCCTGCGCTCCGGTATCGCCGCCGGCATCGGCCTGTTCCTGGCGATCATCGCGCTGAAGAACGCCGGTATCGTGGTCGACCACCCGGCCACCCTGGTCACCCTCGGCAGCCTGAACAACGCCGGCGCACTGCTGGCCTGCCTCGGCTTCTTCCTGATCGCCGCGCTGGCCTACCGTCGCGTCACCGGCGCGGTGATGATCGGCATCCTGGCAGTCACCGGCGTCTCCATCCTGCTGGGAATGTCCAGCCTGGGCGACGTGGTGTCGATGCCGCCGTCGGTCATGCCGACCCTGCTGCAGCTGGATATCCCCGGCGCACTGGACATCGGCCTGGTCAGCGTGATCTTCGCCTTCCTCTTCGTCGACCTGTTCGATACCTCCGGCACGCTGATCGGCGTGGCACAGAAGGCCGAGCTGCTGGACAAGGACGGCAAGCTGCCGCGCCTGGGCCGCGCGCTGATGGCCGACAGCACCGCCACCATGGCCGGCGCCGCGCTGGGCACCTCGACCACCACCAGCTACATCGAATCGGCCGCCGGCATCAGCGCCGGCGGGCGCACCGGCCTGACCGCCTGCGTGGTGGCCCTGCTGTTCCTGCTCAGCCTGTTCTTCTCGCCGCTGGCCGGCGCCGTGCCGGCCTACGCCACCGCACCGGCGCTGCTGTTCGTCGCCGTGCTGATGATGAGCAGCCTGGCACAGATCGACTGGGACGACCTGACCGTCGCCGCGCCGGTGGTGGTGGCTGCCCTGGCCATGCCGCTGACCTTCTCCATCGCCAACGGCATCGCCTTCGGCTTCATTGCCTGGACCGCGGTGAAGGTACTGGCCGGCCGCTGGAAGGAACTGAACCCGGCGCTGGTGATCCTGTCGGTGCTATTCGTCATCAAGCTCGGCTGGTTCGCATAAGAAGACCCCGGAATGGCCCGCCGGGTAGCAACGGGCCCCCATGCATCGGAGGTGCATCATGAAAACCCAGCAAACCCAACAGGTGTCCATTCGAGGTCACCAGCAAGCGTAGGAAGGGCTTCCCCTCGGAAACCCGCGTGAAGAAGGGCTACCGCACCATCGGGGATAAAGTGCTCGTCGAAAAACTTGGCCGCAACGACCTGTGTCCGTGCGGCTCTCGGAGGCTGTTTCAAGCGTTGTTGCCTGAAGGACGGCCGGTTTCGACGGTGCCAACCGCCATGACTATTTCCGCTAGGCGCCTTGCGCCAGGCACTCAGTAGCCCAAGCGGGCCGTTCGATACGGCCCGCCCTGATTTCCCAAGAGTCCCCATGAGCCGTCCGCAGTTCGATCCCAGCCAATACGCCGCCCAACTGGCCGAGAAGACCGCGCGCCTGCGCACGCTGCTCGCCCCCTTCGATGCCCCCGAGCCGGAGGTGTTCGACTCGCCCCGCGAGCACTACCGCCTGCGCACCGAGTTCCGCCTGTGGCGCGAGAGCGGCAGCGAGCGGCGCGACTATGCGATGTTCGAGCCGGGCGACAAGTTCACCCCGGTGCTGATCGACGATTTCCCCATCGCCAGCCGCCGCATCAACGAATTGATGCCACGCCTGAAGGCCGCCTGGCAGGCCGACGCGGCGCTGTCGTTCAAGCTGTTCCAGGTGGAGTTTCTCACCACCCTGAGCGGCGATGCGCTGATCACCCTCGCCTACCACCGCCCGCTGGATGACGCCTGGCAGGCTGCCGCCGAGCGCCTCGCGGCCGAGCTGCAGGTGAGCGTCGTCGGTCGCTCGCGCGGCAAGCGCATCGTCATCGGTAAGGATTATGTGGAGGAGGAGCTGGAAGTGGCCGGCCGGCGCTTCCGCTACCGCCAGCCGGAAGGCGCCTTCACCCAGCCCAATGGCGAGGTCTGCCAGAAGATGCTCGGTTGGGCCTTCGATGTACTCGGCGAGCGCGACGACGACCTGCTGGAGCTGTACTGCGGCAATGGCAACTTCACCCTGCCGCTGGCCACCCGTGTGCGCAAGGTACTGGCCACCGAGATCAGCAAGACCTCGGTGAACGCCGCCCTGGCCAACCTGGCCGACAACGGCGTGGACAACGTGACCCTGGTGCGGCTGTCTGCCGAGGAACTGACCGAGGCACTGAACGAGGTGCGACCGTTCCGCCGCCTGGCCGGCATCAGTCTTCCGAGCTACGACTTCGGCAGTGTGTTCGTCGATCCGCCGCGCGCCGGCATGGACCCGGACACCTGCGAGCTGACCCGGCGCTTCGAGCGCATCCTCTATATCTCCTGCAACCCAGAGACCCTGGCGGCGAACATCGCCCAACTCCACGACACGCACCGCGTTGTGCGTTGCGCGCTGTTCGACCAGTTCCCCTACACCCACCACATGGAAAGCGGCGTACTGCTGGTACGCCGCTGACCGATCCCGCCAATACGCCCCTCAGTTGGGGCGCATGTCCACCAGCAGGCGCAGGTAGGAGATCAGGCTCTTGCCGCCGACCACGCCCTGGTAACCGTGGCTGTCGAACTGACTGCTCTTGATCAGGTCGACGCGGTAGCGCGGGTTGCGCTCGTAGGTGCGGCCGAGGGTGCTGACGGATTTGCTGTCGAACAGGTCGGTGCTCACCACGACGAACTCCCGCGGCTTGCGCCGGCCATTGGCGCCGCTGTTGTTCGGGCTGCTGAAGATGTCGCCGGTGGCGGTCATCGCCGAGCTGTAGTATTCGCGGCCGCGCAGGCTGGTCTTGCCGCTGCCGATGACGAACTGGCCGCTCTGCGGGCGATAGCGGTCGCCGCTGGTCAGGTAGCTGGCGAACACGTCGTAGATCGCCCAGCTGCTGCCCGTTCCGCGCTGTGCGTTGCCGAGATCGAAGACGAACACACCGCCGGTGCCGATCACTTCCATTTCCACTTCGCCAATGCTGGGGTTGTCGCGCACCAGCAGGCCGGTGTTCTCGTCCACCCCGTAGGCGTAGCGCACCCGGGTGTAGTCGGCCAGGCGCACGATGCGCCCCTGCCGGCCGCGCTCGCTGAAGTGGGTGTCCAGCAGGCCATGGCTGAAGAAACCGAAGCCGCCGGCCGGATCGTAGGACAGGTCGTCGCCATACGGGCTGGTGTAGGGGCCGTAGCGCAGCGCCTCGTAACTCTCGCCGCCGGTGACCATCGGCCCGCTGACCATGATCGCGGTGCCCGCGCTGGTGCCCGCGAGGATCGCGCCGGCGGCGTGCCGGGCGCGGATCGCGGCGAGCGCCGGGGTGTCGCCGCGGGTGGCGGTCTGCAGGGTCTGCACCAGCCGCGACTGGTCGCCGCCGCCGAAGAAGAAGCCGGTCATGCCGTTGATCTGGTTGACCACCTGCGGGTTGCTGCTGTTGCCGATGTGGTCGAGGTCGATGGGAATCCACTGCGCGTCGGCGGCGCCATAGCTGCGCAGCAGGGCAGCGTAATACTCGCCGTTGGCCCTGGAGTTGGCCGCGTTGCTGGTGCCGGCGTCGGGGTCCTGGCTTTCCGGGATGGAGGCGGCGGTGATGATGCCGATACGCGCCTGGCCGCTGCCGCCGGCCAGTTGCACGATGCGCTGGTAGATCGCCGCGTTGTCATCCTTGAGCCCGCCGCCGACCAGCATCAAGGGGCCGGCCGCGAAACCCAGGCCGGGAAAAATCGCGAGAAGCAAAACCGTGCAACGCCATAGCTTGTTCAGGTTCATCGTTGTTTCTCCGGAGCTGTGCAGTGGTCTGCACTGTTGTTGTGGATGCGCTGCAGCGGTCAGTACACGCTGAATAATTTGAAGTACTTGCGCTCGATGCGCCGGTACTCGCCGTTGCCGAGAATCGCGGCCAATGCCTGGTCCAGGCGCTGCCGGAGCTGCTGGTCGCCCTTGCGCACGGCGATGCCCTGGCCCCCGCCGAAGAACGCCGGCGCCACCACCGGGCCGCCGACCCGCTCGAAGCCCTGGCCCTGGGGCGAATCGAGAAAGCCGAAGTAGCCCGACACCGAGTCGTCCAGCACCAGGTCGACGTCACCGCTGGCCAGCGCCTGGTAGGCCTGCTCGGCGCTGGCGAAGCGCAGGATCTCGGTATGCCGCCCGTAGCGGGCGCTGAGAAAGCGGTCGTAAGTGGTATCGCGCTGCACGCCCAGGCGCTTGCCGGCGAGCCGCCGCGGGGTGAGGAAGGCGTCGAACACGCTGCCCTTGCGGGCGAAGAAGAACGCCGGGGTCTGTGCGTACTTGGCGGTGAAATCCACCTGCTGCAGGCGCTCTTCGGTGATCGACATGGACGCCAGGATCAGCTCGGTCCGCCCCTGCTGCAGCGCCGGAATCAGCTCGTCCCAGGCGAAGCGCTGCAGCTCGCACTGCACTTCCATCCTGGCGCATAGCGCCCTGGCGATATCGACGTTGAAGCCGGACAGGTTGCCCTGCTCGTCGACCTGTTCGAACGGCGGGAAGCGCCCTTCCATGGCCACGCGCAACGGCTCGGCCCGCAGCGGCCAGGCAAGCCAGCAGCCCAGCAGCAGGGCCAGCGCGTAGCGGCTCATGCCAGCAGCTCCTCGGCGAAGCGTGCCGGGCGGGAACCGCCATTGAGCACCGCCTCCAGGCACAGGCGGGATTCGCCATCCATCCAGCAGACGAAGTAGCCCGAGCGCTTCAGCCGCTTGAGCCGGAAGCGCCAGGTCAGCTCCAGCGGCTGCGGCGCATCGTCGATACGCCGGGCGAGCTGGATCACCGAATAGAAGCCGGTGGGCGTCTCGACCCGCTCCAGCACCTGGGCGGCCGGGCTCTTCAGTGCGGTTACCGCCACACCGTGCCCTTGCCAGAGCTTCTCCAGGGCAAACAGTTCGACATCGCTCAATGCCTGGGCCGAGTCGCGAGGGGTGGCAGGCAGGGCTTTCGACGGGTTCATGGCGTGGCTCTCGTCCGCAGGTGGGCAGTGCATCCTTGCCAGTCGCATGAGTGAAAATATTTTTTCACTTAATTGTTTTATGGAATTTTATATATCATGAAAAACCGCCCGGCAAGCCGCTTTTTTCGTGCCGAAGCGCCGGATTCCGTGGGCTCCAGGCGAATGGCCCGGACTAGAGCGGTTGCCGATGGCGGCGCTGTGCGCATGCGAAGCATCGGATACACTCCCTCCTCGCATTCGCCAGGCGCTCGCTCCATGTCCACCCTCAGCAACAGCTCAACCGTCTATGCCTCACCGGTGCTGCGCCAACTGGCGGAGATCGCGCCGGAGCTGCAGCCGTCGCTGCGCAAGGTGGCCGATTTCATCCTGCGGCATCCGCTGAAGTCGGCGACCCTGACCATCGAGGAACTGGCCCAGGAAACCGCCACCTCGCCGGCGGCGGTCAACCGCCTGGCCAAGGTCATGAACCTGCGCGGCTACATCGCCCTCAAGGCCGAGCTGGTGGCCACGCTGCAGGAAATGGTCTCGCCGGTGGACAAACTCCGCGACGACCTGGCCCGACGCACCGACGGTGCCTTCGGCCTGCCCGAGCAGATCCGCATCGCCACCAGCAACCTCGACGGCGCCGCCGCCCACAACGCCGCCGAAACCTTCGAGGCGGTAGTCCGCCGGTTGCTCGGCGCCCGCCGCATCTATGTGCTGGGCTTCGGCAACAGCGCCTACCTCGCCGGCTTCGCCGCCGCCAACCTGGTGCCGTACTGCGCCGACGCCTGCGCCATCAGCATGGAAGGCGGCAACGAAAACGCCGCCTACCGGCTGGTGGGCATCACCGAACAGGACGTGCTGCTGGCCATCTCGCTGCCGCGCTACTCGCTGGACACCATCCAGCTGGCGCGCTTTGCCAAGGAGCGCGGCGCAGCGGTGATCGCCATCACCGACTCGCCCGCTTCGCCGCTGGCCGGCGTCGCCGAGCACGCGCTGTTCGCACCGGCGGAGCACTCGGTGCTGATCAGCTCCAACGTCGCCGTGCTGGCGATCGTCGAAGCCCTGGTGGCGGGGGTGATGGCGCGCAACAAGGAGGCGGTGCAGCTTGCCGAGCAGCTCACCGAGAGCGTGATGGCCTACCTGCACATGCCACGCAGCGCGGGCAATGCCCGCAAGCGCCGCAAGGCCAGGGACTAGCTCGCCGGACGCCCCTGGGGCGCAGGCGGGCCGCCCAGCGCAGGCGCCTGGTCCGGCTCGGACTCCTGCCCGTCGGCCGGCTCGGTGGCAGCTACGGCGCGCCGCAACGGCGCCGGGTATTCGTGGGTGACGTCGAGTGCGTCGTCGTACCGCACCGGCTCCGGCTCGCCGCGGGGCAACAGCAGCAGGGCCAGCAGCGCCAGCGCGGCCATCAGCAGCTTGTAGACCAGCGACGACAGGTCGAAGCTGCCCAGCGTGCCGCCGTCCTGCCACAGCGCGCCGAGCCGGGCACCGGCCAGCGCGAGCTGGATCAGCACCAGCAGTACCAGGGCGCTGCGCAGGCGCTCGCGGGTACCCATCGACCACAGCATGAACAGCGCCAGCCCCAGCTGCAGGCCGCCGTAGTAGACGCGCATGTTGCTGACCGAAGCGGTTTCCATCAGCAGCATGCCGTTGAGGTTGGCCATTTCGTAGGGGAACAGCCAATAGGCCAGACCGAGGCCGCCGATGACCAGGGCCTGCACCAGCAGGACGATGCGGGCAAAAAGCATAAAACCGTCTCCAGACGACGCGCCGGGCAAATACAAGCAACAGACCCGCACCCCCGGGGTTTGTTCGCGACTGCCGGCTTGCACTTGGGTCGGCCGGCCGGCGGCGCTATGCTGCCGCTCTGTCCGTCGAAGGAGCCCCACCATGCGCCGTCTCGCCCTGCTCGCCACCCTTTGTGCCGGCCTCGCCCAGGCCGCCGAGCCCATCGCCATCGATGTCTACCGCGACCCCAACTGCGGCTGCTGCAAGGCCTGGATCAAGCATCTGGAGAGCAATGGCTTCCTGGTCAAGGACCATGTGGAAAGCAACATGAGTGCGGTGAAGACCCGCCTCGGCGTGCCATACAACCTGGCCTCGTGCCATACCGGGGTGGTCGACGGCAAGTTCGTCGAAGGCCACGTGCCGGCTGCCGATATCCTCAAGCTGCGCCAGCAGCCCGACCTGCTCGGTGCCGCGGTGCCCGGCATGCCGGCCGGCTCGCCGGGCATGGAGGTAGCCGGGCGCGAGGATGCCTATCAGGTAATCGGCGTCACCCGCGAAGGCCAGCGCGTACTGGCCGACTATCCCTGAGCGCAAGGAACCGCCCATGCACTACTGGCACCTGGATGTATTCGCCGAGCGGCCGCTGACCGGCAACGGCCTGACAGCCTTCCCCGACGCCCGCGGCTTGTCTGCAACCGCCATGCAGGCACTGACCCAGGAACTGCGCCAGTTCGAGACGATCTTCCTCGAGCCCGGCGCGACTCCCACGGACTTCTCCGCGCGCATCTTCACCATGGAAGAAGAACTGCCGTTCGCCGGCCATCCGATCATCGGTGCCGCCGCCCTGCTGCATCACCTGTATGGCCAGGAGCAGCAGCATAAGTGGCGGCTGCACCTGGCGAGCAAGAGCGTGACACTGAACAGCCGCCGCCAGGGCCGCGGCTTCTATGCGGAGATGAACCAGGGCGTCGCCGAATTCGGCACCGAGCTGAGCGCCGGGCAGGCGCAAGCCTTTGCCGAGGCGTTTTCCCTCGGCGCGGAGGACCTGGATTCGCGCTACCCGGCCAGCGTGGTCAGCACCGGCCTGCCCTACCTGCTGCTACCGGTCACCGCCGGCGGCCTGGCACGGGCCAGGCAGAAGATGGAGCTGGACGCCGAGTTGGATTCGCTGGGCGCGGCCTTCGTCTTCCTGCTGGATGTCGACGCCCATGAAGGGCGGACCTGGGACCCGCTGGGCATCATCGAGGACGTCGCCACCGGCAGCGCCGCCGGGCCGGTGGCGGCCTTCCTGGTCAAGCATGGCCTGCACGCGCCGGACGAGCCCTTCGTGCTCAACCAGGGCCGCTTCCTCGGCCGCCCGAGCCGGCTGGATGTGTGCGTGGCGGGCAACGGCCAGGTGCGTGTCGGCGGTAGCGTACAACTGCTGGCGAAAGCGGAGTTGGTGGCGGAGCTGGGGGGCTGAGCGCTTGGGTGGGGACGGTGTTCCCCTCTCCCTAGCCCTCTCCCGGGGGGAGAGGGGACTGGTCCGAGTCGTTGTCTAGCATTGTGTAAGCCGTTGGTCTCAGAGATGGGACTGATCGCACGAAGCCTCAGCGCCGTGCTCGATCACTCCCCTCTCCCTCCGGGAGAGGGGCCGGGGGAGAGGGGAACTCGGATACCACCTGAAGAATTCGCTCCAACACCGCCTGGGTCTGCACCAGCACCTCCCGGCTGCTGAAGCGCAACACCCGTATCCCCTTGCCCGCCAGCCAGCCATCGCGCGCCTGGTCGTGCAGCTGCCCAGCACCATGGAAGTGCTGCCCGCCATCCACCTCCACCGCCAGGCGTAGTTCCTGGCAATAGAAGTCCAGCACGTAGGGTGGCAGAGGGTGCTGGCGGCGGAACTTGCAGCCGCCCAGCCGGCGGGCGCGCAGGTGCTGCCAGAGGCATTGTTCGGCGTCCGTTGCGGTCTTGCGCAGGTCGCGGGTAAACAGCAGTTGTTCGGGGTGCAATGGCGGCTTGCGGTGAGTCATCGTCTTCCTTCCTTGGACGGTTCGCGTTCTCCTTAAGAGCCTGTTCAAAGTCTCGCGAGCTAGAGCCATGCAAGGCGAAAACAGGCGAGGAAGCGGAGTTTACGAGCTGTAAATGAGCATTCCGAGCCTGTTTTCAACGCTGCTGGGCCGACGCGCAGCAGACTTTGAACAGGCTCTTAGGCCTGTTTATCCCACCTCCGCCAACACCGCCGCGCAATCGCCCATATGCCAATCCGCCAGTTCCGGCCAGGGGTTGTCCGGCAGGTTGACCAGCACGCTGCGCGCCCCGGCGGCGCGGGCGCACTCCAGATCGAAGCGGTAGTCGCCGACCATCACCAGCGCCGCCGGCGCCACGCCCCAGCGCTCCGCCAGGTGCAGCAGCCCGCCGGGATGGGGCTTGGGCGGTGCTTCGTCGCGGCCGAGGATGTCGTCGTGGGCGAAGCAGTCGCCGAGGCCGATGGCCGCCAGGGTGATCAACGCCAGCTCGTAGGCATTGCGGGTGAGGATGCCGAGGCGGCAGCCGCGCTCGCGCAATGCGCGCACCAACTCGACGGCGCCGGTCGCCGGTTGCGCGGCCAGGGCCAGCTCCCGCTCATGCTGCATCAGCCAGGCGTGCTTGGCCGCCGCCTGCTCGGCCGGCAATGCCGCAAGGTGATGCAGGATGTCGTGCTCGGCGGGGATATCCAGCGCCCGGCGGATCGCCGGGAAGTCGTGCAGCGGCTGGGTCAGGGTGCCGTCCATGTCGAACACCCAGTGGCGCGCCTCGGCCAGCGTCACTTCCAGTCCTCACGCACGCGGGTCAGGCCTTCCTGAGCGACCGAGGCGACCAATTGCCCGGCACGGTTGAAGATGCTGCCGCGGGAGAAGCCGCGGGCATTGCCGGCCCAGGGGCTATCCATGGCGTACAGCAGCCAGTCGTCCATGCGCAGATTGCCGTGGATCCACAATGCATGGTCGAGGCTCGCGACCTGCATGAACTTCTGGTAGACCGATACGCCATGGGGCTGCATCGAAGTGGTCAGCAGGTTGAAGTCCGAGGCATAGGCCAGCAGGTATTTGTGCAGCTGCGGCTCGTCCGGCAGCGTGCCGTCGGCGCGGAACCAGACGTACTTGACCGGCTCGCAGGGCTTGGGATCGAACGGGTTGATGCGCGTCACCGGGCGGATTTCGATCGGCTTGTCGGCAATCGCTCGGGAGCGGATGCGTTCGGGAATCATGTCCTGGATCTGCCGCGCCAGCTCGGTTTCCGACTGGAAGTTCTCCGGCCCGGCCACCTCCGGCATCGGCAGTTGGTGGCCGAAGCCCTCTTCGTCGAACTGGAAGGACGCGCTGCAGGTGAAGATCGGCTTGCCCTTCTGGATCGCGGTGACCCGCCGGGTGCTGAAGCTGCCGCCGTCGCGCACCCGGTCGACCTGGTAGACCACCGGCAGACCGGCATCGCCAGGACGCAGGAAGTAGCCATGCAAGGAATGCACGTGGCGCGCGTCTTCCACGGTCTGACTGGCGGCCGATACGCATTGGCCGAGCACCTGGCCGCCGAACAGTTGGCGGAAGCCCAGGTCCTGGCTGACGCCGCGAAAGAGGTTCTCCTCGATCGCCTCCAGGCTCAACAGGGCGACCAGATCGTCCAGTACTTGACTCATTCGACTACTCCTCACATGTCGGTAAACGCAACGCTGGATAGGCCGGCAGGGTGCTCAGGCGCGAATCCCATACCGCGCGGCCCAGGGTGAAATGGTAAAGGCTTTGCCAGCGGCTGTCGGCCAAGCCGATCAACTCATGCACCGCCGGATCGAAAAAGCAGCCGATGCCGGTGGCGGACAGTCCCGCCGCTTCCGCTTCCAGATAGAGCAGTTGGCCGATCTGCCCGCACTCCCAGTACAGCCTTGGATACTGCCAGGCGCCAGTGGCCAGGGCGTCGTCGAAGCGCGCCAGCATGGCCAGGGCCAGGCAACCGTCGCTGGCGATGTCCTGGCCGCAGGAGAGGAATTCCGCCAGCCCGCGGGCGTCGCCCTCCAGCAGGCGGTAGAGGGGTAGCTCATCGTCCGCCCGCTGCCACAGGAAATCCTCGCGCAGACCGGTACGCAGCGTCTCCACCGCCAGTCCGGTGCGGCTCAGCCAATAGAGTCCGGGGGCCAGCCCCTGCACGCGGTGGACGAACAGCAGCAGGTCGACCTGCGGCGGCTCGCCGCTGACCGCGAACGGTACCGGCGAGTGCGCGGGCATCAAGCGCCGAAGCCAGGCCAGCAACAGCTCCGCCTGGATGCCGCTGCGACCGTCCATCGACTGGGCACTGCGCCGGCGATGCAGCAACGGGCGCAACGGCAGCCCAGGGTTGTCGTCCGCCGAACGGCCGCCGGCGGTCTGCCACGATTGGGCGGGCAGCGCCGGAGCGCGGCACAGGGCCTGGATGCGCGCCAGCTCGGGCCAGTGCACATGGCTGGGGGACAGGCGGTTGGGGCGACCCTGCTTGTCCAGCGCGGCGATGGCGTCCAGTAGCGTGCGTGGTAGGGTCGGTTCGGCGGCCTGCGGCGTGCCGATCCACAACAGGCAGTCGGCGTGCTCGGCCTCTTCGTTATCAATAGCCAGGCCGAGCAGGCCGTCCAGCGCCGCCTCCTCGACAGCGCGCAGCAGCCGCACCTGCCAGCCGAGGGCGCTGGCGGCGATGCCCAGGCAGGCCAGCGCGTGGCCGAGGTCGTGCTGGCAATAGCGGTAGGCGCGCTCGCCGTACTTCCAGGCCTCGCGCCAGGCGATGCTGGCCAGACCGAGCAGGAAACCGCCGGCCGGTAGGACCGTGCGTAACTGCTCACCCAACGGCGTGGGCAGCTCCGCGCGCACCTCCAAGGCATGGGCGTCCGCCGTGTAGTGGCCGAGCAGACCGCGTTCCTCCAGTGCACCGGGCGGCAGCAGCAGGTAAGCCTCGGTGGGATGCAGGTTGCCGGACGACGGGTTGACCCGCAGCGCCCAGCGGCTGCCGCCGGCCTCCTTCCAGGCGGACAGTGCCAGGCTGTCGTAGAGCAGTTGCGACAGGCTGGCGCGGTTCAACGGCGCCGGTTGCGGCAGCGGCGCGGCGAACACCGCATCGTAGAGCGGCGACTCCTCCAGCGGGCGGTGCCAGAGCTCGATCAGCCGCGCCCCGGAGTAGCGGCGAAACGGCGCCGGCTGGGTTGCCCAGTCCAGCCGCCCCGGCCCAGGAGCGAAGCGCTCGGGCAGGTGCATGCTCAGCCGGTGGTAGGTGTGCACCGGGTCAGTCATGGTCGCGCTCCAGCCAC
This sequence comes from Zestomonas ipomoeae, assembly GCF_057128665.1. Taxonomy (NCBI): domain Bacteria; kingdom Pseudomonadati; phylum Pseudomonadota; class Gammaproteobacteria; order Pseudomonadales; family Pseudomonadaceae; genus Zestomonas; species Zestomonas ipomoeae. The sequence goes on along the minus strand of NZ_JBSKHQ010000021.1, from coordinate 7,219 downwards.
TGCTCGCGGCGCAGCCGGTAGAGCAGGTGGCGGCGCAGTCGATGGCCCTCGGGTAGCGCGGGATGGTCGAAGTCGTCGGCCGGATCGTGGTGCATGCCGATGGCGCGCATCACCGCCTGCGAGCGCAGGTTCTCCACGGCTGTGAACGCTACCACTTCGGGCAATTCCAGCCGTTCGAAAGCACAGGCCAGGGAGGCTAGCGCCGCCTCGCGGGCGAAGCCCTGCCCCCAGTGCGCGTGGGCCAGGCGCCAGGCGATCTCCACGGCCGGAGTGAAGTGAGCCTCGAAACGAACATGGCCGAGCCCGGTGAAGCCGATCAGTTCGCCGCTGTCCTTGCGCTCCAGGGCCCAGGCACCGAAGCCATGCTCGGCGAAATGCCTACGGATCTGCGCCAACAGCGCCGCGCTTTGCACCAGGGTCAGCGGCTCGGGGAAATGCTGCATCACCTCGGGGTCCGCGCTGAGCGCGGCCAGGGGCTGCAGGTCCTCGTCGCGCCAGGCCCGCAGGCGCAGGCGCGGGCTGTGCAGCTCGATGGGTTCGATCATGCCGGCCTCCGGAAAGTCGTCGAATGGCGCCATTGTAGGCGCGCCTGGCGGCCGCCTGCCTCTTTGGAGGTAGTGCGGCGGAGGAATGGGCGCTGCGCGCGCGCCGGCCTACCATGGCCACTACGGAGGCCATCATGCTCAGCGAACCATCCATCCTCATGGCGATGCGTCGCCATCACCTGTTCGCCCGCTTGCCGGAGAAGGCGCTCCAGGAGATCTGCGGGCTGGCGACGCTCAAGCGTCTCGACGCCGGCAGCCCGCTGTTCCACCAGGGCGACAAGGCCCAGCGCTTCTACTTCCTGCTCAACGGGCAGATCAAGCTGCATCGGGTGATCAGCGACGGCCAGGAAAAACTGGTGGAAGTGATCCGCCCCGGCCAATCGTTCGCCGAGGCCCTGCTGTTCACCGGCATGCCGCAATACCCGGTGACCGCCACCGCCCTCCGCGACAGCCAGGCGGTCAGCATCGACGGCGCCCACTACCGCCGCCTGCTGGAACAGCAACCGCAGATCTGCCTGGATATCCTCGCCACCCTGAGCATCCGCCTGCACCAGCGGCTCAACGAGATCGACACCCTCACCCTGGCCAATGCCAGCCGCCGTGTGGCGCGCTTCCTGTTGCAGGAGAAGCAGAGCAGCAGCGGCGATATCCAGCTGGACGTACCCAAGCGACTGATCGCCTCCAAGCTGGGCATCCAGCCGGAAACCTTCTCGCGCATCCTGCACCGCCTGACCGACGCCGGCCTGATCGAAGTGGAGCGCCGGCGCATCCGCCTGCTCGACTCATCCAGGCTGGCCAGCTACAGCGACTAGCTGCGATCTCTCGGTAGGTTGTTCATCCGGGGCATTCCCCACCGACCTCGTCGTACCGGCGCAGGCCGGTACTCAGGAGCCGGCAGCTCGCGGCCGTTTTCCCCGCTGAGGGTCGCAGGCACAACGGCTGCCACATGGTCCGCCTGGTTCCCGGCCTTCGCCGGGATGACGGGCAAATGAGCGTGCGGATAAGTACAGGCATCTGCGCGCTTGCAGGCACCCAGGCAGCTCGCCGCTAAACCCACGCCCCATCGCCCCAGCCCGTCGTACCGGCGAAGGCCGGTACCCAGGAGCCGGCAGCTCGCGGCCGTTTTCCCCGTTGAGGGTCAACGGCACAGCGGCTGCCTCGAGGCCCGCTTGGATCCCGGCCTTCGCCGGGATGACGGGTTTATAAGAACAACAGGAAAAACAGACATCAGCACTGCCTACGAACGTCCAGGCAACCCACCGTACAACCCACGCTCCACTGCCCCCCGTCGTACCGGCGAAGGCCGGTACCCAGGAGCCGGCAGCTCGCGGCCGTTTTCCCGTTGGGGGCCGCAGGCACAGCGGCTGCATCGAGGCCCGCTTGGATCCCGGCCTTCGCCGGGATGGCGGGTAAATGAGCGTGCGGATAAGTACAGGCACCTGCGCGCTTGCAGGCACCCAGGCAACTCGGCGTGTAAACCACACATCCACATCCCCCAACCCCGTCGTACCGGCGAAGGCCGGTACCCAGGAGCCGGCAACTCGTGACCGTTTCCCCGTTGAGGGTCGCAGGCACAGCGGCTGCCTCAAGGTCCGCCTAGTTCCCGGCCTTCGCCGGGATGACGGGCTTATAGGAATGGTAGGAAGAACTAGCATCAGCGCTGCCTACGGACATCCAGGCAACTTCCCGTACAACCCACTCCCCACCATTTCCACCCCGTCGTACCGGCGAAGGCCGGTACCCAGGAGCCGGCAGCTCGCGGCCGTTTTCCCGTGGAGGGTCACAGGCACAACGGTTGCCTCAAGGTCCGCCTGGTTCCCGGCCTTCGCCGGGATGACGGGCAAATGAGAATACGGATAAGAACAGGCACCCACGCGCTTGCAGGCACCTAGGCAACTCGGCGTGCAAACCACACATCCACATCCCCCAACCCCGTCGTACCGGCGAAGGCCGGTACCCAGGAGCCGGCAACTCGCGGCCGTTTTCCCGTTGGGGGCCGCAGGCACAGCGGCTGCCTCAAGGTCCGCCTGGTTCCCGGCCTTCGCCGGGATGACGGGCAAATGAGCGTGCGGATAAGTACAGGCATCTGCGCGCTTGCAGGCACCCAGGCAACTCGGCGTGTAAACCACACATCCACATCCCCCAACCCCGTCGTACCGGCGAAGGCCGGTACCCAGGAGCCGGCAACTCGTGACCGTTTCCCCGTTGAGGGTCGCAGGCACAGCGGCTGCCTCAAGGTCCGCCTAGTTCCCGGCCTTCGCCGGGATGACGGGCTTATAGGAATGGTAGGAAGAACTAGCATCAGCGCTGCCTACGGACATCCAGGCAACTTCCCGTACAACCCACTCCCCACCGTTTCCACCCCGTCGTGCCGGCGAAGGCCGGTACCCAGGAGCCGACAACTCGCGGCCATTACCTGATCTGGAAAGCGGCGACCGCCAAGCCCCGCCCGTCCCCAGGGCGACACACCGCCGCCTTGACCATGGTCAAAGTCGCTTCGACCGTACCGGGGAATACTACTGCCACGGTTTGCCCTCGGAGACTCCGCCATGTATGACTCCACGCTCCCGCTGGTCTATTCCTGCTCCGGCTGTTCCAACGTCGCCCAGTTGGCCAATACCCTGGCGTTGCGCCTGGATCGCGCCGGGTTGGCGGAGATGTCCTGCATCGCCGGGGTCGGCGGGCGAATCGCGCCGCTGGTCAACAAGGCAAAATCGGGGCGGCCGATCCTCGCGCTGGACGGCTGCCAACTGCACTGCGCCCGTGGTTGCCTGGAGCAACATGGCGTGACACCCGATATTCACCTCACTCTCAACCAATGCGGAGTGCGCAAACGCTTTGGCGAGGATTGCAGCGTGGAGCAGATCGATGGGCTCTATGAGCAGATCGTCGATCTGATCGCCAGCGACCGTCCCCACGAAAATCGCCCCCAGGCAACGTAGGACGAGCCGCGATGCAGGGTTCCCGGATTGCGCCATCCGGGCTGCGCACCCCGCATCGACCTTGTGGCCCATCCTCGGGCTAAAGCCCGGGCTACGCGCTCGGGAGGTCCGGGTAGGGGCGAATTCATTCGCCTATCCAGACCCCGTCGGGCGAATGAATTCGCCCCTACATCCTTGGCCACGTCATCGTTTCATGCCGAGGCCCGCTGCCGTTCGGCCATGCCCTCGCCGGCCCATCGCAGGCCTCGCCACAGCCAGGTCGGCAGCAGTTCGGGGTCGAGGCTGTCGATCAGGTTCTTCACCGCCAGGCCCAGTTCGGTGTCGCCCTCGATCACCAGGCGGCGGCGGAAGAACAGCGTGTCCGGGTCTTCCTGGCGGCTGGCCAGCAGCAGGAAGTCGCGCCAGCGGCCACTGATGGTGACCTGCGCCGGCGCCCGATCGGCAATGCGCAGGCCGGCCGGGGTGCAGGTCAGGCACCAGGCCAAACCGAGGTCGCGCACCTGCAGGCGCAGCCAGCCCCCACGCAGCATGTCGAAGGCGCCGTCGGCCAGGGGCTCGGCGAACAGCCGGTTGAGGCTGCGCTCCAGGGCCAGGCGCTGCAGCGGGAACGGCACCCGCGCCGCCAGCGGCAACAGGCGCTCGCCCAGTTCGAGAGCCAGCACGGCAGGCTTGATCATTGCGCCACCTCTTCACGCCACAGCATGCCCGGCCGGCCATGCCAATAGCCGTTGCAACCTTCCACCGCCAGCGGCGGCAGACCGCCCTTGCGTACCTCGTCGAACGCCTGCACCACCTGGGCCATGCCCTCGGCGCGCGGGCTCAGGCGCAGCAGGTCGGCGCCACAGGCTTGCAGCGACGGGTAGTCGGCGAGCAGGTTGTTGACCTCGGCGGACAGCGTCTGGATGCCGTTGAGGGTGAACAGCGCCTCGCCGGCCTGGCTGAGCATGGGGATACCCTCCGGGTAGTTCTGGCAGCAGAACTGGCAGTCGTCCTTCGGCCGGTTCTCCGCCCGTGCGGTGAAGCAGCGCGCCGAATAGGCCAGCGGCAGGTGACCATAGGCGAAGATCTCGACCTCCGGCAGTTGCCCTTCCAGCTCGCGCAACTGGTCAAGCGCGCTCTCGATCAGGGTGCCGGAGCACTCCACCGGTGGCACCCAGCGGCACATGCCGGCGCGCTTCAGTTCGCTCAGGGCATAGCCGTTGTAGATGTTCAGCGAAGGCCCGGCGACAAAGGGCACGCCCAGCTCGGCCAGGTAGTGCACGGCGCCCATGTCGTTGGCCTCGACCCGCAGTTCGCCGTTGCCGCACAGGCGCTTCAAGGCGGATAGCTCGGAGGCCGCCTCCACCAGCGCCAGGCCGGACAGCACCAGCTCGGCCGAGGTGCATTCGCGCAGCTCGCGGGCCAGGCCCAGCCAGTCGTCGAGGGACAGCGCGCGCCGCTTGGAGCAGACGGTCTCGCCCAGGTAGATCACATCCAGCGGCTGGCCGGACATTTCCGCGTAGAAGTCGCTCAGCCGGTTCCTGTCCCAATAGAACAGCACCGGCCCAAGACTGAGTTTCATGGCCACTTCCTCACTGCCAGGAACGGTGATAGGCGCCGAGGGTGGTCTGGCTGCCCTCGGCCAGCTTGTCCAGCGCCTGGCGCCACTGCGGTTGCACGGCGTAGCGCTGGGGCGCCTGCTGATAGGTGTCCAGCGCGGCGCGCCAGACGCGGGTGACCTGCTCGACATACGCCGGGCTGCGCTGGCGCCCCTCGATCTTCACCGCGGTGACGCCGATGGCGGCCATTTCGGGAATCAGGTCCAGGGTGTTGAGGCTGGTCGGCTCCTCCAAGGCGTGATAGCGATGGCCCTCGACAACGAAACGGCCCTTGCATAGGGTCGGGTAGCCGGCCGCCTCGTCCTTGCCGTAGCGGTCGATCAGCACGCCGTTGAGGCGCGCGCTCAGGCCCTCCGGCTCCTCGCTCCAGCGCACCGCCTTGGCCGGCGAGCACACCCCGCAGAGGTTCGGCGACTCGCCGGTGAGGTAGGAGGAAAGATGGCAGCGCCCTTCGGCCATGATGCACAGGCTGCCGAAGGCGAACACCTCCACCGGCACCGTGCTCCTGGCCGCCACCTGGCGCACCTGGGCCAGCGACAGCACCCGCGGCAATACCGCGCGGCGAATGCCGTAGCGCTCCTGATAGAAGGCCAGTGCCGCGGCGTTGGTCGCCGAACCCTGCACCGACAGGTGCAGGCAGAGGTTCGGGTGGCGCCGGCTGGCGTAGCCGAGCACGCCGGGGTCGGCGGCGATCAACGCGTCCACGCCGAGATCGGCGGCGCGGTCCACCGCGCGCTGCCAGCGTTCCCAGCTGTCCGGCTGGGCGTAGGTGTTGACCGCGATATAGAGCTGGCGACCCTGTTGGCGGATCAGTTGCAGGCCGCTTTCCAACTGCTTGTCGTCCAGGTTCAAGCCGGCGAAGTGGCGCGCGTTGGTGTTGTCGCGAAAGCCGACGTAGATGGCATCGGCACCCTCGCGAACGGCGGCCTTGAGCGCGGGCAGGCTGCCCGCCGGACAGACCAGATGCATGGGAACTCCTCGGACTGACAAATAGATATCCACTCTAGGCCGCGACGCCGCAGTCACCTTGACCGGGGTCAAGGCAGGGCGCACACGGGCCGGGGGCGTTTTGTCGCAGGGCTCAGCCGCCGCTGCGCATCGCGTCTTCGTACTGCGCGGTCAGCTCGACCATCTTCTGCAGCAGGGTCTCGGTGGTGGTGGCGATTACCGTCGGCACGTACTGGGCATCCGCCGAGAGCCGGAAGCCGGCCTGGGAGAAACGCCACTGGGCCGATGCCTGCTCCAAGGTCTTGGCGATGACTGGCGTGTTCAGCTCGGCGGCCTGCAGAGCGGCCAGGGACTCGTCGAACTCCGCCACGGCCTGGGTGAAGGACGCTTCCAGCCCCTCCTCCGGCAGGCGCCAGCTGAGGGCCAGGTAGAGCATGGCGATGCGCTGGCTGAGCATGCGCTGCCGGCCGCTGCGGTTGACCAGTGCCGACGCCGGGCTGCTCAGGTGGCGTTCGAGCAGCGTCACCACCGCCTCGCTTTCGGCCAGTAGCTGCTCGCTCAGCGCCAGCACCTGCCCGGCCCTGGCCTTGTCCGGCCGGGTCAGGACCAGCTCGCGGTAGCGCTGCCAGGTCTGCCCGGTGCGCTCCAGGGCGGCGCGCATCTCGGCGGTCGGCGCGTAGGCGAGCAGCGCCTGGAAGTTGCCCTCGAAGCTGGACAGGCTCTGGTCCAGCTGCTCGGCCGCCACCTCGCTGCGCACCTCGGCGCCGATCATCAGGTAATTCTTGGCGATGCGCTGGCTGAGCATGCGCTGCATACCGGCGAGGTTCATGGCCTCGGCCGCTTCGATGCCAGCCAGTGCCGCCGGGCTGAGCAGGGCCAGGCCCAGCAGCAGGAAAGAGAAAACGCGTGTGAACATGGGATTCCTTAGCGGTTTGCCGCATGCCCGCCGCGCTCTGGCGGCGGGCGCCTGGGCGTCAGTAGCTGTACTGCAGTTGCAGCCAGAGCTTGTCGGTGTCCACGGCGAAGTCGTCGGCGTCGTAGCCAGCGTACTTCACCAGCCCGGTCAGGCCCTTCACACCGGGAATCGCATGGCCGTAGGAGACGTCGATTTCCTCGCCGTACTGGCTGCTGCCGCGCTCGGCGCGGAAGTCGTGGTACCAGGCCTGCAGCATGCCGCCGAACAGCG